>JBPCYD010000019.1:0-32832 GCA_051007895.1 Woeseiaceae bacterium | reverse complement strand
CCTTTCTCTTTTTTTTTTTTGTTGGTTGTGGTGGGGGCGGCGTCTTTTCTTCTTTTTTTTTTTTTTTGGGGGGCTGTTTTCCCCCCCGATTCCCTCTAATACGTAAGATCGAGTTCCTCCGCCCGGTGACAGGCAACCATGCCCTCGCCGCTGACGGAGAGTTGCGGCAGCGTGTCGCTGCAAATAGCGATAGCCAACTCGCAGCGCGGATTAAATGAACAGCCGCCGGGCGGACTGATAATTGACCCTACCTCACCGACGAGTGGCGTGCCGGTTTGACGAATAGTTGGATCAGGCTTGGGAACTGCATCGAGCAGCGCTTTTGTATAAGGGTGTCTCGGACGCCTGAATAATTGCCCGCATGGCGCAACTTCCACAGCCCTACCCATATACATGACAACGACCCGGTGACTAATTTGCCGTACGACGGCCAGATCGTGAGTAATAAAAATGATCGCCAATCCCGAACGCTGCTGTTCTTCACGCAACAACGAAAGAATCTCTTCCTGTACGGTGCCATCGAGTGCCGCAACGGCCTCATCGCATATCAGGACCTTCGGTTTCAGTATCAGGGCGCGCGCGATCGCTACACGCTGCGCCTGACCGCCGGATAACTCATGCGGGTAGCGTTCGAAGAACGCCTTGCTGATACCGACCCGTTGCAGCGATTCGCTCACCACCTGGTCTCTGCGGTCGCCTTCCTGCGCGTGCACTTGCAGCGGTTCCTGCACGATATCCACGACTCGCATGGCTGGATTCAGCGACGCGAGCGGGTCCTGGAATACCATTTGCAGGTCCCGGTGGTTCGCGCGACTGCGGTACTTGACGTTCGCGGCCAGTTTTCGCCCCAGGTAGGAGACCGCACCTTGTTTCGTCGCGATGAGCCCGACTACGGCCCTGGCAAGGCTGGTCTTGCCTGAGCCGGATTCACCGACAATGGCGATGGTCTCTCCGCTTCGCAAGGAAAGATTAAAAGGACGCACGGCATTCAGCTTGCGCGATGCACCGCCGCGCCGTTCGTCGAAACTGACTGTGACGTTGTCGATCTCCAGCAAAACTGGCGCCTCCGAAGGTGTAGCCGGAACATCGCACTCTCTGCTGATGCAGGGCGCAACCTGTAACAAGTCCTGCATTTTTTTGCTGGACGGCGCCGCGAACAATTCGCGGGTCGTTCGATCTTCGAGTGCGCTGCCCCTGTCCATAACAACCGTGCGTTCGCAGTGGCTCGCCACGACGCCGAGATCATGCGTGATCAACAGCAGCGCCGCGTTGGTTTCCTGCCGAAGCTCGCGCAACAACGTCAGAATTTGCGCCTGCACTGTCACATCCAGTGCCGTCGTCGGTTCGTCCGCGATGAGGAGATCGGGATCACCCAACAGGGCCGCTCCAATCATTACGCGCTGTCGCATTCCGCCAGACAGCTGGTGCGGATAAGATCGGTACTGTCGCCCCGGGTCGGGAAGCCCTACTCTGCCGAGCATTTCCAGTGTTTTGGACCGAGCATCGGCGGGCGCGCAAAACTTGTGCTCAAGAAGAATGCGGCGAAGCTGGTCGCCGACGGAAATATACGGGTTAAGCGACGCCAGCGGATCCTGAAACACCATCGCAACCCGGCCCGGGCGGAGTCGATTCAACTCGGCGACACTCGCGCCCAATAATTCCTGATCATCAATGCATATGCTGCCGCTGTAGAGAGCATTCGCCGGAAGCAGGCCCATAATCGCCAGTGCTGTTTGTGTTTTACCCGAGCCGGATTCGCCTACCAGGCCGACCGACTCGCTGCGATCAATCGAAAAACTTAAACTGCTGACCGCCTGCTGCTGCGTATCCGGATACTGCACGGTGAGATTCTTAACGCTCAACAGCCCCATCAGGTTTTGCTCTTCGGGTCTGCGAACTCCCGCAGACCGTCGCCCAGGAAGTTAAAACAAACAAGAATTACGGCCAGTACCGTGGCCGGTATGACCATCAGCCATGTCGCCGACTGCACATGGTTGGTGCCGCCATTCACAAGGGCACCCAATGATGTTTGTGGCTCCTGCACGCCCAGCCCCAGGAAGCTCAGAAACGACTCTACGAGAATTGCCTGTGGAATCGTCAGCGTCATGTAGACGATCACCAGGCCAAGTAAATTGGGCATGATATGTCGCCACACGATGCCGAATGGCGAGACGCCGATCAGTTTCGCGGCATCGACGAAGCTGCGCTGCTTCAGGCTTAAGGTCTGGCCGCGAACAATGCGCGCCATATCGAGCCAGTTGATGGCACCAATGGCAATAAATATGAGCAGGAGGCTACGTTCGAAGACGACCATCAGGAGAATCACAAAGAAGATAAAAGGCAGCGCATACATGGCGTCGACCAGACGCATCATCAGCGCATCGACCTTGCCGCCCACATAGCCTGCAATAGCGCCGTAAATGACACCGATGAACAGGCTCACGAAACTCGCAATAACAGCGACAAACAGCGTAATGCGGACGCCCAGCATCGTTCTGACAAACAGATCGCGACCCAGGTCGTCAGTGCCGAAGTAGTGCTGTCCCTCGAATGTCGGCGGGCTGAAAATATTGTTGAATTCGGTGGTCTGATAATCATTGGCGACCAGGAACGGCGCGGCGACCGACGCAATTGCAATAACCGCAAGCAGCGACGCACAAATCCAGACAAGGCGGTTGCCGCGCATCTGTCCGGCCACCGGTTGCAAGGTTGAACTTACGCTCATCGGCTGCGTATCCGTGGATCGAGCAAGCCGTACAGCAGGTCGACGATCAGGTTCAGGACAATAACGATTGCCGCGTAGAAAATGGTAATCCCGAGTACCAGCGTATAGTCGCGATTCAGTGCGCCACTGATAAAAAACTGACCAACCCCGGGAATACCGAACACCTTTTCGACCACGACGGAGCCGGTTAACACGGCTGCGATGGCGGGCCCCATATAGGACAGCAGCGGCAGCATCGCTGGCTTTAACGCGTGATAGCGGACGATCGATGCCGTGCGGAGCCCCTGCGCGCGAGCCGTGCGCACAAAATCGCTCGCCATGATTTCGATCATGCTGGCGCGGGTTAAACGCGCTATGTATGCGATCTGCGGTAGCGCAAGCGCGATGATTGGCATAATCAGGCGATCTGCACCTGCGCTGCCGGCGAAGCTGGCCGGCAACCAGCCCAGTTTCACAGCAAACGCGAGCACCATGAGCGGCGCGATAACGAATATGGGAACCGAAATTCCGAGCATCGTAATGGCAGAGATTAGCCGGTCCAGCATGGAATTCTTGCGCAGCGCCGCGGCCATACCGGCGCTTACACCAACCACCAATGCCAACAGCATTGCCAGCGCGCCGAGCCGCATCGACAGCGGAAATGCCTGCCTGATTATCTCCGAAACCGTGTAGTCGCGATAACGAAAAGAAGGGCCAAAGTCACCGCGTACGACTCCGGCGAGGTAGCGCACAAACTGTGCCGGCAGCGGCTCGTCCAGCCGATAGGCCTTCTCAATGTTTTGTTCGACCTCTGGCGGTAGTGCACGCTCGGAATCGAACGGACCGCCTGGCGCCGCACGCACCATGAGAAACGCGATCGCGATGACCAACAGCAAGGTCGGTATCGCTCCCAGTATGCGCATGCACGCGTAACGCAGCACCTTGATTAGTCTTCAATTAGCAAGTTTCAGGTGCTGACTGTAGTGATAGTTCAGCACATTGTCTCCCCAGCCCTCGACCTCCGGGCTGACCATGCTTTTGTTCACCATGAAATAGATCGGGATCAGCGGGTGGTCTGCGAGTACCTCACTTTCAGCTTCGCCCAAAAATATGTTCCGTCTGACGGGGTCAGTGGATTTTGCGGCACGCTGCATCAGGGAATCAAAGACCTTGCTCTGGTAACCGGCGAAGTTATTCGGGTTATCGCTTTCCAGTGTGCTCAGGAACGTGTGCGGGTCATCGTAGTCGCCAATCCAGAGCAATCTGAAAATCTGCGTTACTTGCCGCTGCGTGATATTGGCAACCAGTACCTTAAATTCTTCATTGACAGGAACTATTTCGAGCCCGGGCAATTCATGCCACATCGCCTGCGCTGCCAATGCGATACGCTTATGGGTGTCCGACGTGTTATAGCGGAGCTCCAGCCGCAGCGGTTTATTCGCGCCATAGCCTGCCTCGCGATATAGCTGTTTCGCTTTGGCAATCCGTTCGCTGGCGGACATAGATGCGTAGTCAAAGCGACGACTTTGGTACCCGGCGACGCCGTCAGGAACCCAGCCATAGGCCGGCTTCTCTCCACGCCCAACAATGTCGTTTGCGATCACTTCCCTGTCGATTGCCATCGACAGCGCCTGCCTGAGCTTAAGATTATCGGAGAGCTCGGGTACCGTCATATTGAAGCCGAAGTAATACACGCTTAACGCAGGCGACACGCGCACCTCGTCAGGCCGCTGCTGCTGCATTTGCGTAAACGCCTCGGGTGGTATCGTGCGCGTAACGTGCAGCTCACCTGCTCGATAGCGACTTAGCTCGGCCATGGGCTCGGAGGTCACGAAGTGACGGACCCGATCGATCGCGGTGTTGGCATTATCCCAGTATTGCTCGTTGCGAACGAGCTCTATAACGGAACCGAGCTGCCAATCGGCGAGTTTGTAGGCGCCGTTACCGACCAGGTTTCCTGGTCGCGTGTGTGCATCGCCGTGCTTCTCTAGCGAACCGCGATGAACGGGAAACATGCTGGGATGCGTTAGCAGCTTTAAGAAATACGGCACCGGATGGCGCAAGCGTATCTCGAGCCTGTGAATATCCGGCGCTGTAACGCCGAGATCGGTTGGCGCCCGATCTCCAGCAATGATTTCGCTTGCGTTCTCGATATCGAAAACAGACTTTACGTACAGCGCAGCCGTCGCCGGGTCGACGAGCCGACGATAGCTGAATACGAAGTCTTCGGCGGTGACCGGGTCACCGTTCGACCAGCGCGCATCGGGCCGCAGCCAGAATGTATATTGCTTGCCGTCAGCGGAAACACTCCAGCGCTCGGCGGCAGCGGCGCGTAATTCGCCGGTCGGTGTCAGTCCCGCCAATCCCTCAGCGATGTCGCGCTGCACGTCGTGGGCTTCGGTGGACGCCGCTTTGTGTACATCGAGTGACTCCGGCTCGACCCCGTTGCCGCGATTGAGCACCGATTCCTGTGCAGGCGATGTGCCCGACCCGCCACAGGCGGCAAGCGCCAGCGCCCCCAGCACAAGCAGGTAAACGAAGTACTTGCGCAATATTTCGAATTGAGTAGATGGAAGCTTCACGGTTCCGAGAATACCTTAATACTGGCACCTTTCCGTGCAGCAATTCACCGTTTGTTGAGGAGTGTCGGTCAGGCCGCGCCGTCGCGCGCTTGCAGCATGGTTTTGTCTGCGTTGCCGTTACCCTTCATCTGCCGTTTCTTGAGATGAATCAACAATAGGGAAATTGTGGCCGGTGTAACGCCCTCCAGTCGGGATGCGTGGCCAAGCGTCTCGGGCCGCACCGACTCCAGCCTCTGTCGCGCTTCGGTCGACAGCCCGGTAACGTCTGCATAAACGATATCCTCAGGCAGGGCGAGTCCGGTCTGCCGGGCATGCTTGTCGATCTCGCGCTGCTGACGCTCGATGTAACCAGCATATTTCGCCCTGACCTCGAGCTGCAGCGCAACCTGCTCCGATTGTTCCTCTGGCAAGCCCGCCAGCCGCTCGCGGCCACCAACCGCTGCAAGCGACGCAACATCCGAGTAATCGTATTCGGGGCGGCGCAACAAATCAGATGCCTTGCATTCGCGCTTGAAGCCTTCGCCCAGCGTTTTTCTATCGCCGGCAGTGATTCGTTGCGGATGCACAACCACCGCATCGAGTCGCTGTTGTTCCGCAGCGACCGCGTCCCTTTTGGTTTCGTAGACACGCCAACGTGCATCGTCCACGATGCCCATTTTTCGCCCAATCGGTGTGAGGCGTTGATCGGCGTTGTCCTCGCGCAGCAACAACCGGTACTCCGCACGGGACGTAAACATGCGGTACGGCTCACTGACACCGCGAGTAATCAAATCATCGACCAGGACGCCAAGGTAGGCCTCATTACGTAACGGGTACCATTGCTCATCGCCGGCAGCCTTGCGGGCAGCGTTCAGACCAGCCAGCAAACCCTGCGCGCCCGCTTCCTCATAGCCCGTCGTGCCGTTAATTTGTCCCGCGAAATAAAGGCCGGACAGGCACTTCGTCTCCAAGGTCGGGCGCAGATCGCGGGGATCAAAATAGTCGTACTCGATTGCGTAACCCGGCTGCGTGATATGTGCACGAGCGAAGCCGGTCATCGAACGGACAAATCGAATTTGTGCTTCATACGGCAGGCTGGTTGAAATTCCGTTTGGATAAATTTCGTGCGTATCAAGCCCTTCCGGCTCAACGAAAACCTGGTGAGCGTTGCGTTCCGCAAAACGCATAACCTTGTCTTCTATCGACGGACAGTAACGCGGTCCTACACCATCAATCATGCCGCTGTACATTGGCGATTCTGAAAGTGAATCGCGTATAATGTCGTGCGTCTGTTCGGTTGTGTAGGTAATGTGACAGCTTACCTGGCGAGGATGATTCGACCTTTTTCCAATGAAGGAAAAGACCGGCACCGGCTCGTCACCAGGCTGTTCGGTCATGAGATCGTAATCCAGCGATTTGCCGTCAACGCGTGGCGGCGTTCCGGTTTTCAGTCGTGCAACCCTGAACGGGAGATCCCGTAAACGTTCTGCCAGTCGGTTGGACGGCTGATCGCCCGCGCGTCCGCCCGCTCGCTCCGTTTTGCCAATCAGGATGCGCCCACCCAGAAACGTGCCGACGGTCAGCACGACCGTGGGCGCGAGAAAGCGGATGCCAAGTCCGGTGACAACGCCTGAAACGCGCTCTCCTTCGACAACCAGGTCTTCAACCGACTGCTGGAAAATCGACAGGCCCGGCTGGTTTTCAAGTATGTGGCGGATGGCCTGCCTGTACAGGACCCGATCTGCCTGCGCCCTGGTCGCACGCACCGCGGGACCCTTGCTCGCATTCAACATTCGAAACTGGATGCCGGCGCGATCGATCGCCAGCGCCATGGCACCGCCAAGAGCATCGATCTCTTTCGTCAGGTGACCTTTACCAATACCGCCGATGGCCGGATTACAGCTCATCTGGCCGAGCGTCGAAATGTTCTGCGTGATCAGAAGGGTTCGCGCACCGGCCCGCGCGGCAGCCAGGCTCGCTTCCGTGCCGGCGTGACCACCGCCAACGACGATCACATCAAAGGATGATTCTGCGGGCATTGCTCAATTTTTGACCAGTTTCGCGGGGTGCAACATTCTAATAGCAGCGGCTCCCAAGCGCCATAACGCTTTACTTATATTGGTCCTTTCTGGAATATTGCAGCGCCGCTGGATACCTGGAACCACTCTTGAAGAATCGATCGAATCTGCCCGCGCTGCTGCTTGCGCTAATTTTCGCGGTGCCAGCGCAATCACAGGATGCAGCAGTGCCGGTGTTGGCGCCAACATTGGCACTCGAAGACTGCCGGATTCGGGCCGGCGAGGGTTTCCCCGGCATAAAGGCACGCTGCGGGACCCTCGAGCGACCCGAGAATCCAGCCGATCCTGACTCCCCGACGCTCGAGCTTTTCGTCGCCGTAGTGCCGGCGCTCAGCCTCGAACCCGATGCAGATCCGCTGGTGCCGATTGCGGGCGGACCCGGGCAAGCTTCCACGGAGTTTTATGCCTCTGTTGCGACGGCATTCGAAACGGTACGTCGTACACGTGACATCGTATTGCTCGATCAACGCGGAACAGGTCGTTCCGCGCCGATGATTTGTGAAGTCGATGAGGAGATCATTGAAGGGGTGCTCTTCTCCCGTGAGGAGACCGTTGCCCAGACGGAGCTGTGTCTCGAGGAGCTGCCACACGATCCGCGCTATTTCACTACCAGCGTCGCTGTGCAGGATCTTGAAGCACTGCGGGTAGCCCTGGGTTACGAGCAGTTCAATGTTTACGGCATCTCTTACGGGTCCCGGGTAGCACAACATTTTATGCGACGTTATCCGACATCCACTCGCTCCGTCATACTCGACGGCGTCGTGCCACCGCAGATCGCGCTGGGCCCGGGCATTGCAATCGAAGCGCAAAATACGCTTGACGCGATATTCGATCGCTGTGGTGAAAGCACCGACTGCGACGAGCGCTTTCCTGATCTCCGCGACGAGTTTGCGGCACTCAAAGTGCGCCTTGCAGAAGCGCCCGCAAACGTGCGGATCCCGGACCCGAGAACCGGTATCCCGGAAGACGTTCAACTCGGCGATCAGGACATGGCCGGGGCTTTGCGATTGCTTAGCTATCACCCCAGCTCGGTGGCGCTTATGCCGTTGCTGATCGATCAGGCGGTTAACGAGAATTACCTGCCGCTTGCCGCACAATTCATGATGATCTCCGAGAGCATGGCGGATGCCCTGAATATCGGGATGCACAACGCGGTGGTCTGTACCGAGGATGCCCCGTACTTCGCCGGCGAAAACATCACAACCGAAGAACTCGAGGCTACCTATATTGGACCGCTGCAACTCGAATCGCTTGATGCCATTTGTTCGGTCTGGCCGCAAGGCCTGTTAGACGAGGATTTTAAGGAGCCCGTTGCATCAGACATACCGGTACTGTTGTTGTCGGGTGAGGCAGATCCGATCACGCCGCCAGCCTACGCGGATCTCGCGGCGGTCGATCTTGCCAACTTCACGCATCTGACCGGCGCGAAACAGGGTCATGGACAGGCGCCGCGGGGTTGTATGCCGGACATCATAGGCGATTTCGTCGCAGCGGCCGACGCGACAGCCCTGGAAACAGATTGCCTGGAAAGATTGCACGCCATGCCGTTTTTCCTGGATTTCTCCGGGCCCGCACCATGATCAGGGTCAGTGAGCTGCACAAATCGTTCGGCGCTGTCAAAGCCGTGCAGGGCGTCTCGTTTAACGCCGACGACGGCAAGATTACGGGTCTGCTCGGACCGAACGGAGCGGGCAAGTCGACCACTTTGCGAACCCTGTACACGGTCCTGAAACCGGATTCCGGAACGGCAACCATCGATGGCGTGGACGTGGTCGAGGACAGCCTTGGCGCACGGGCCCGTATCGGCTCCCTGCCACATGGCTCAGGCCTGTATCCGCATCTCACGGCACGCGAGAATATCGCTTACTACGCCAGGCTTTACGAGATGGCGCCTGACACCATCAATGCTGCCGTGCAGACCGTCATCGACCAGCTCGACATCAATGAATTTGCCGACCGGCGCACCAAGGGTTTTTCACAGGGGCAAAGGACCAAGGTATCGCTGGCACGCGCACTGGTGCACGGGCCGCAGAATATAATGCTGGATGAGCCGAGCAACGGCCTGGACGTCATGGCCACGCGCTCTTTGCGTGAACGCATTCGTGAACTGAAGGCGGCTGGCAAATGTGTCTTATTCTCCAGTCATGTTATGCAGGAAGTGGCCGCATTGTGCGACGAGATCGTCATCATTGCCGCGGGCCAGGTCGCGCTGCACGACACAACCGACGGTATTCGCAATGCAACCGGCTGCGACGATCTCGAGGAAGCCTTTGTGAAGGCAATCGAGATGGTGGAACCTAATTCATGAGAACGATTCGCAACGTTTTCCTGAAAGAAGTGATGGACAACTTCCGCGATCGCCGCACGCTTATTTCAGCACTGTTGATGGGGCCGTTGTTTGGGCCGATTCTTTTTGCGTTCGTCATCAACCTGTCCGTTAAACAATCGCTGAGCAGTGCCGACGAGCCGCTGGACCTGCCGGTCATCGGCAGCGATTTCGCGCCGAACCTGATGACCTACCTCGAAAGCAACAATATCAATATTATTGACGGGCCGCCGACGCGTGATGATGCAATTGACAGTGTTGGCAACGGCGAACACGACGTTGTGCTTGTCGTTCCGGAGACATTTGGCGAACACCTGGCAGAGATGACGCCTGCAACGCTTGAGGTCATAACAGACCAGGCCAATACGCAGGCAGAGCGGGAGACGCGACGTGCGACGCGCGCGCTGCGCGCCTATAACCAGGAACTGGCAGCGATGCGGCTGACGGCTCGAGGGGTTAATCCCATGATTATGCGACCGCTCAATGTCGACGAGGTGGACGTATCGACACCCAGCGGTCGCTCCGCGATTCTTCTTGGCATGCTGAGTTACTTCTTTATCTTTGCTTTGTTGACCGGCGGTATGAATCTCGCGATCGACGCCACGGCTGGCGAGCGGGAGCGCGGTTCACTCGAACCCTTATTGTGCCTGCCGGTTAAGAGAGACCACCTCATTTACGGCAAGATCTTTGCGACCTGCCTGTTCATGGCGATCTCATTGAGCCTGAGCCTTGTCTGTTTTCACTTCACGCTTAAGTTCATGCCGCTACAGGAATTGGGGATGACGCCAAATTTCGGCCCGTTGGTGGTGCTGATGGCTTTCTTGCTGCTGGTGCCGTTTGCGCTGGTAGGCGCATCGCTTATGACGCTGGTGGCTTCCTTTACAAAGAGCTTCAAGGAAGCACAGACATGGGTCAGCGTCGTTTTGCTGGCGCCGACCATGCCGATCCTGGTCGTATCCATTCTGATGGTGCGCCCCAGTACGGCGCTAATGTTTATCCCGTCTCTGAGCCAGCACCTGCTGCTCGTTGGACTGATCAAGAACGAAGCCCCGAACATACTGCACATAGTAGTATCGGTTGGCAGCACCCTGGCAGTAGGGGCCGTATTGACGTGGATCTGCGCGAGGTTGTACCGACGCGAAGGATTGTTGGGATAAACCCCGCCAACGGCGGGGTTTGCATGAGAACCGCGACGCTAGTCGAAGTACAGGCGCGCGTTAACCTGGAATACGTTGACGTCATCCCAAAGCGTCGCCCGCAAGCCAACGCCCAGGGTTTCGGTAAGGCTCAGGATGAAACCGGCATTCGCACGCGTTTCACTATCGGAATCATCGAAGTCGATGTAGTCAAGTCCACCGTAAAGCTCTACCGCCTCACTGACTGATCCTCGCAGACCGATGCCGATCGAAAGGCCACTGTCATCGGCCGAGCCGATGCCTGCGTCCGCTTCAATATCGACGTACCCTAGATTCGCGTACACATCCATGTTTGGCGAGATGTTTGTGTGATAGCCAACACCCAGCTCCATGATGGTCAGGTCGACGCCAAAATCCATGTCCGCGGTCTGGTACTCGCCAAACACGTGGAAGTTTTCATCGATCTCAAAGGATGCACTGACGCCCAGGCCGTCACCATCGATATCAAGCACCGAATCATCCAGGTCGATCCGCCCGTACGAACCCTGTATGTAATTAAAATTGGTTCCCTGCGCGCCGACCGATGCCGAAAACGCAATAAGGATAACCATAAGAACTGAACGCAACATGACGTTCTCCTAACTTTGCCCAAGATAAGGTGTGAGTTGCATGCACCCTGCGACTGCAAGGTACTCTTTTTCGTGCGCATTCGGAAGTCGTGACTGTCACTTTTCCCGGCGGTCTCGCCTGCACTTCGCGGGACAACGCTCCCCGGCTACAGCGCAGCGAGCTGATTACTTGCCTATACAGAATTCCGAAAAGATGCGTCCCAGGAGATCATCGCTGGAAAACGTGCCGGTGATTGTCCCCAGCGCTACCTGGGACAGGCGCAACTCTTCAGCCAGCAACTCCCCGGCCTTGTCCGTGTCCAGGGCACCGCGCCCGGCCGCAAAACGCTGGGCCGCTTCCTCGATGGCGCTGACATGGCGTTGCCGCGCCGTCAGAGCGCCCTCACCGAAATCCTCAAACCCGGCCACTGCAGTAATCGCGCGCTGCAGCGCTTCGAGACCCTCGCCCGTAATCGCAGAAAAATTGATCGTGCGAGCGTCGTCGATGGGAGGCAAGGAAGCAGGGTCACAAAGGTCTATCTTGTTGCGGACGACAATGGTCGGAATTCCCGCGGGAATCTCACCGTCGGTTGCGTCATCGGCCTTATCCATTACGTCCTGTACCCACAACACCGCATCGGCAGACGCGAGCGCGTCTTTTGCTCGCCTTATTCCTTCTGCTTCTATCCTGTCCGGGTCGTTTCGCAGACCGGCCGTGTCGACAAGCTCGACCGTCAGGCCATCAATACTGATTTGCTCACGAATGATGTCGCGCGTGGTGCCTGCGACCTCGGTAACAATTGCGGCCTCCTGGCCGCTGAGCAAATTCAGCAGGCTTGATTTGCCCGCATTGGGTTTGCCGACGATCACGAAGCGGAGCCCGTCGCGCAGAATGCGTCCCGACGTCGCCACCTGCAGCAAGCTGCCGATCTCTGCCTCGCACTCATTGAGTTTTCGATGAAGTTTGTCGTCGACAAGAAAATCGATTTCTTCTTCCGGAAAGTCTATCGCCGCCTCGACATGCAGACGCAACTTTATGAGTAGTTCAGACAGATTTTCTACTCGGCGCGAGAAAGCTCCTTGCAATGAGCGGTGTGCGGCTCGTGCCGCCTGGACGGTGCCGCTATCGATCAAATCTGCGACGGCCTCTGCCTGCACCAGGTCGAGTTTCCCATTCAGAAATGCGCGCTTTGAAAACTCGCCCGGCTCGGCTCGTCGCGCACCCATGCTGGTCGCGGCTTCGATCAGCATTTTCATGATCACGGGCCCGCCGTGCGCATGCAGTTCAAGAACCGACTCTCCCGTGAAAGACGCCGGCGCCGGAAAATAGAGCGCGATTCCAGAATCTATTGGTAAGGAATTTTGGTCGTTGAAAATACTTGTGGTCGCTCGACGGGCACGCGGTATCTTGCCAAGGACTTGTATGGCGATTGTTTCCGCGTTCGGACCTGAAATACGCACAATACCGACACCGCCTTTTCCTGCCGGTGTCGCCGGCGCCACGATCGTGTCCTGTATGTAATCTGGCCTGTCGTTCATGCGAGCCTTCGCTTCACACCGGCGAGGGTCAGTTCGGTGACTTGTCCTGCTTCTTTTTTCCGGCCTTCTTGGCGGTGGCCTCTTCGTGCACCAGTTTGTTGATGTACCACTGCTGCGCTATAGACAGCAAGGTGTTGGTTACCCAATACAGCACGAGACCGGACGGAAAGAATGCAAAGAATGCCGTAAAGATGATTGGCATCACCTGCATGACTTTCGCCTGGACGGGATCGCCCGGTGTCGGGTTCAGGCGCTGTTGACCGAGCATGGCAGCACCCATGATGACGGGCAGGATGAAGTACGGGTCGCGCGACGACAGATCCGTGATCCAGAAGGCGAACGGTGCCTGCCGCATTTCCACGCTTTCCAGGAGGACCCAGTAAAACGCCAGGAAAAATGGCATCTGGATGAGGATGGGAAGACAGCCAGCGGCAGGGTTTACTTTTTCGCGTTTGTACAGGTCCATCATTGCCTGGCTAAGCGCCTGTCGATCGTCTTTGTACCGGTCCTGCAGCGCCTTCATCCGCGGCTGGATTTCACGCATTTTCGCCATCGACCGCCCGCTGGCTTCCGTCAGCTTGTAAAAGGCGGCCTTGATCAGAATGGTGACCAGGATAATTGCCAGACCCCAGTTGCCGACGAACGAAAACACTTTGCTGAGCAGCCAGAAAAGCGGCTGCGAAATGATGGTCAACCAACCGTAATCGACGGTTAGTTTGAGGCTTTCGTCAATCTCCTCTAACTGGGCCTGTAGTTTTGGGCCAACGAATGCCGTGGTTTCGAAGCTGTGTTGCGAGCCTCCAGTAACAACGATGGATGGCGTCTGGATAAGGCTTGCTCTTGAAACAGCACCACTAACAGATACGTTGTAGTTGTACTGCGCTTCTCGCGGCGGAATTAGCACGGTCAAGAAATGGTGTTCGATCGAGCCAACCCAACCGGCACTCGCTTGTATTATATAGGGCCCGTCCGACTGAAGATCGTCGCGCTGCAGTTTCTCGGATTTCTCTCCATCGAATATTATTGGTCCGTCGAACGAGTACGAGTCGACGTCAAACATCGACCGTTCTGCTTCCCGGTTGCGACGCAGAATTTGTGCGTACTCTGCACCACGCCAGTCGCTGTTACTGTCATTGATCAGGCGATGCGTGATATCGATTCGGTAGCTGCCGCGTGCGAAACGCAACGTTTTTTCAACCGTTATCCCTTGTCCGTCGGTCCATCGCAGCGGCACGATGATCTCATCGCGGCCATCCAGTGAATACTCGTCTGCAGGCGCGGCGTAGATTGCTCGATGATCGGGTTTTATGCCATCCCCCGCTGCGTTCAAGCCACTTTGTATCAATCCGATATCGCTTGCGCCGGGGTCCAGGAGCTGGATCAGCTCATCCGGAGTATCTTTCTCGATGGGATAATTAAGGAGTCGCGCGCCCTGCACTGTCCCGCCCTCGGTGCTGACGGTCAGATCCAGAACATCAGTGACAACGCGAATCGTAGCCGCTCCCTCTGCCTCAACGCCAGCGCCTGTTGTATCCAGGGTCGGTGCCTGGTCGGCCAGCGCCGGCGCTGCCGCCGGATCTTCAATACCAGGGAGTTCCGGCATACCTGCATCGTCTGGGGGCGCAATCTGATCGGTAGTATTGGTGGGTTGTGGCGGCGGCGCGTTGTCAGTAACCCACGCCTGGTAGGTCATCCAGAGCAACATGCCGAATGTCGCCCATATGAGCAGCCGCTGATTATCCATTTACTCTTTTCCTGCCCTTTCCTGCACCACGTTGCGACAACGCTGCCAGTGATGTTCGAGGCTCAAAAATAATGCTTCGTTGCCAGCCCGCGCTGCCGCCGGCTGATTCAACACGACAATATCGATGTTTGGCAGGCTGTCATGCTGCCTGCGAAACGACTCTCGTATGACTCGTTTCAGGCGGTTTCTATTGGTCGCGAGCCGGCAGTTTTTTTTTCCTATTGCCAGCCCAAGCCTCGGCTCGTTTACGGTGTTATTACGGTAAAGCACTGTAAACAACCTGTCTCGGCTTCGCTGTGCCCTTTTGAAGACGCGACCAAATGATGCCTTATCGGCTAGCCTGTTCTGGCGCCTGAAGCGTGAGTCGGTACCGACTGTTGTGTTGGGTTCCGTGACGGGTTGCCGGCTCTGATCGCACTTATGGCGTCAGCTTCGCCCGACCTTTGGCGCGACGGCGCTTTAACACAAGTCGACCGGCTTTGGTCGCCATGCGAGCTCTAAATCCGTGCGTGCGTGCCCGCTTCAGTGTGCTGGGCTGAAATGTACGTTTCATTTGGGTGCCACCTGGCTTGTTTGCTTGCGCGCCTGTTGCGCGCCTGTGTTTATGTCGGGAGGTTCTCTGCCCACCCCCGAGAAGGCCGGCAAGGGTACGCGTGAGCCTCTTTTCTGTCAATAGAATAAGACCTTATACACGCTACTGAAAAAGCTTCAAAATTGCGATCTAAGTCCGTCGGTCGTGCGGCCTGACGCGTCTGGCGATGGTCTGGTAGACGGTATAGACTGCCCGGTCTCACCGATAAACCAAAACGACTAGAAGCGCGAACGCGCCGGGGACTTTTTTGCAGGCCGAAACCAATCTGTGGAACCGCTGTGTGCGCGACCTCCAGGCAGAGCTGCCAGAGCAGCAGTTCAATACGTGGATTCGGCCACTGCAGGCCGTGGAAGACGGTTCTGTACTGAAATTGCTGGCACCGAATCGGTTCGTTGTTGACTGGTTGAACCAGCACTATTTGAATCGTATCGAGGAAATTATTGGTGGTTCCGGCTCTGCCAGCCAGGTGGTTGTCGAAGTTGGCTCACGGCACGGTGTCGGCGCGCCCGCTCCGAGAAATTCGAATCGACAAACTGCGGCGGAAGCGCCTGTGGTCAGCCGCCTCAATCCTGATTTCAGCTTTGATAATTTCGTCGAGGGTAAGAGCAATCAGTTGGCGCGCGCTGCAGCGTTCCAGGTTGGCGTTAATCCCGGAAAGTCCTATAACCCCCTGTTCATTTATGGCGGCGTGGGATTGGGAAAAACGCATCTTATGCAGGCCATTGGCAACGCGATGCTCAAAAATAACCCGGCCGCCAGGGTCAGCTATGTCCATTCAGAGCGCTTCGTTGGAGACATGGTTCGCGGCCTGCAGCACAACACAATATCGGACTTCAAGAGATCCTACCGATCGCTGGATGCGCTGTTGATTGACGACATCCAGTTTTTTGCCGGTAAGGAACGCTCCCAGGAAGAGTTCTTCCACACCTTTAATGCGTTACTGGAAGGTCAGCGACAGATGGTGTTGACCTGCGATCGTTATCCGAAGGAGGTGAGCGGCCTCGAAGAGCGACTCAAATCGCGATTTGGTTGGGGGCTCACTGTCGCGATAGAACCACCGGAGCTTGAAACCTCCGTTGCCATACTGATGAGCAAAGCCGCCAGCGAGGGTGCCGTTCTACCGGAAGAGGTAGCGTTTTTTGTTGCCAAGCGCATTCGGTCAAATGTCAGGGAGCTTGAAGGTGCCTTGCGCCGCGTAATTGCCACCTCGACGTTCACCGGCCGGCCAATAAGCCTCGAGTTTGCAAAGGAGGCCTTACGGGATTTACTTGCCATGCAGGATCGGCTCGTATCCATTGAAAATATCCAGAAGACTGTAGCCGATTACTTTAAGATTCGCGTCGGCGATCTGTTATCCAAGCGCCGCAGCAGGTCTGTCGCTCGTCCACGCCAAATCGCTATGGCTTTGGCAAAAGAGCTGACAAACCACAGCCTTCCAGAAATAGGCGATGCTTTCGGTGGGAGAGACCATACAACCGTGTTGCATGGGTGCCGGCGGATCGCCGCATTGCGCGAGACAGAGAAACGCGTTGACGAGGATTACATTAACCTGTTGAGAACACTGACAGGATAGTGTGGATAAGCTGTTAATTACACATCACCAAAAGTTTATGCACAGGTAATACACAGGTCAGCGGCCAGGAATACAGATTTTTTGTCGGGTAAAATTTGATTGTAACTAATTGTTTTATATATATAATTTGTAATTATCCACAGGCCTTTGCTGGTCTAATAGTAATAATAAAATAACTATTTCCAATATTTATTAACAGGTGGAATTAATGAAGTTAACAGCAGGACGCGAGTCTCTTTTAAAACCTTTACAAGCTGTTATAGGCGTTGTGGAGCGCCGTCAGACAATGCCAATTTTGGCAAATGTGCTACTGGTTGCGAAGGGTGGAGAAGTTTCAGTAACGGCAACTGATTTGGAGGTGGAGCTGGTCGCGGTCGCCGATGTTACTGTGGACTCGCCGGGTGAGGTTACTGTACCGGGGAGAAAACTGCTGGATATCTGCCGCGCCCTGCCGGACGACGCTGAAATAGCGATCAGTCAAAGCGGTGAAAAACTGAACATCAAGTCCGGCAGGAGCAAGTTTTCGCTGACGACATTGCCGGCGGCAGAGTTCCCAACGGTTGATGATATTAACGCCGGGCACACGGTGTCAGTGTCCCAGGAAGTATTGGCCCGCCTGTTGGAGAAGACGCATTTTTCGATGGCACAGCAGGACGTGCGGTACTACCTCAATGGCCTGCTGCTGGAGACGGGGAAAAATGTGCTGCGTGCTGTGGCAACAGACGGGCATCGCCTGGCCCTTTGCGAAGTGGACCTGGATGACAAGAAAGCGCCGGAGCAGCAGGTGATCGTACCCAGGAAAGGCGTCTTGGAGCTGCAGCGTTTGATGAGCGGCAACGGCGATCTGCAGATTGAACTGGGGAGTAATCACGTTCGCATCCAGTTAGAGGGAATTCGCTTCACTTCGAAGCTCATTGACGGTCGTTTTCCGGAATATGAGAGAGTAATACCGCAGGACACGAGCAACGCATTGTCGGCGGATCGGAGCCTTTTCAGGAGTGCTTTACAACGCACCGCGATCCTGTCAAACGAGAAGTACCGCGGCATCAGGCTGATTATTCGCGAGGGTGGGATGGTGCTGCAGGCGCATAATCCGGAACAGGAAGAAGCAGAAGAGGAGCTGGAGGCTGAGTACTCGGGGGATGAGATCGAGATCGGTTTCAACGTAAACTATCTTCTGGATGCGCTCAGTGCAATCGAGTCTGATGAAGTGTCGCTTGCGTTGGTGGATGGCAATTCGAGCTGCCTCTTGCGGGAACCGGGCAAGGACGACTGTAAGTACGTTGTAATGCCGATGCGGCTATAGTCGCCAGACCGATTTGGGCCTGGCCAGTCTTAAATGCACGGATTTTCGTTGTATAGAATCCGCTGATCTCGATTTCGCCGCCGGAAATAACCTTGTATTCGGGCCGAACGGCTCGGGCAAAACGAGTGTGCTTGAGGCGATCGCGTACCTCGGCCGCGGCCGATCGTTCCGTGGTGCCTCGACTCGGCAGCTGATTCGGCACGGACAGGATGAGTTTGTATTGTTCGGGCGGGTCGAGAATGACGGCTGGGATACCCGCATTGGGGTGAGAAACAGCGCAGCGGGCCTGGAGGTGCATACCAATGGAGAAAAACGGGCTTCGACTGCGGTGTTGGCGGAAGGGCTGCCGTTGCAGGTGATTGATCCGGACGTGCATAAGCTGGTCGCTGGCGGGCCGGAGGATCGTCGACGATACGTAGACTGGATAGCGTTTCACGTGGAACACAGTTATCTGGATTTGTGGCGCAGGTATCGGCGGACGTTGAAGCAAAGGAATGCGGCGCTTCGAGCCGGTGCGACGGCACGGGCGTTGACGGGTTGGGACAAGGAAATAGTCGATCTTGGTTCGGCTGTGGATGAGGTTCGCCGGAATATGCTGGACATCACCCGACCCGCATTTCTATCGACCGGCGAGGCATTGCTTGGGACGGCAATCGATTTCGAGTATTACCGGGGTTGGTCGGCCGGCCACGGACTCGCGGAGGCGTTGTTGGCTGCTGTGCAGCGAGACCAGCAGGCGGGCGCATCACAAGTCGGGCCGCATCGCGCGGATATCCGGCTTAAGCTGGACGATCGCCAGGCGAGAAAGCTGGTATCTCGGGGCCAACAGAAGTTGCTGGCGTGCGCCATGATATTGGCAGCAACAGAGGTGGTGCAAACGTGCCTGGAGCGGCCTTTGCTGTTGCTTCTGGACGACCCTGCAGCGGAGCTTGACCAGGGGTCGCTCCGGCGGCTGATGGACGCCGTGCGGCGCCTTGGGAGCCAGGTAATCGCGACGACGCTTGAGGCAGACAAGAAGCTGTTTGTTGACAAGCCAAGGCTGTTCCACGTGGAACATGGTGCCGTCGAAATAGTGCAATAGGGACCTTTTCGCTTGGCTGTACAACACACTTTGACGATTAATTTGGCTCATCCTGGTTCATCGTCTACGGGGTAAACCCAAGAAAGTCTGCCTAAGCGCTTGGTCCGATATTCTCCGCAGCAAAACGGGCTATTTTGCGGCTTTTCCCGGCTTTGGAGGACCCCTAAAAACACTTGCAAAAAAGTGATTTGCGAACACTTTCTGAGACCCTTTATTTTCCCTGAAATGGTACAATGCGCCGGCTATCCTGAGAGGACAAAGAATGACGGACGACATCGAATATACTTCCAGTAATATCAAGGTCTTAAAGGGCCTTGAGGCTGTCCGCAAAAGACCGGGAATGTACATCGGAGATACCGATGATGGTACTGGTTTGCACCATATGGTTTTCGAGGTTGTCGATAACTCAATTGACGAGGCGCTGGCGGGTCATTGCGGCGTCATCACGGTGACGATTCACGCCGACGAGTCGGTAACGATTGCAGACGACGGACGAGGCGTACCGGTCGATATGCATCCGGAAGAAGGGCGGTCCGCGGCCGAAGTCATCATGACCGTTCTCCATGCCGGCGGTAAATTCGATGACAACTCTTACAAGGTCTCGGGCGGCCTGCACGGCGTCGGCGTCTCGGTCGTCAATGCGCTCTCCGAACACCTCGTTCTCACGATCTACCGGGAGGGCTCGGTCCACCAGCAGGAATACCGGCACGGCGAGCCTGAGGCACCGCTGGCGGTCATTGGTGACACCGACCGCACCGGTACGATGCTGCGGTTCAAACCCAGCGCCAATACGTTTACCAACATCGAATACCACTATGACATCCTGGCGCGCCGGCTCCGGGAGCTGTCATTCCTCAATTCAGGTGTGCGCATCGAGCTGATCGACGAACGTGACGAAAAACACGACGTGTTCGAATATGAGGGCGGCATACGGGCGTTTGTCGACCACCTGAACAAGAATAAGACCCTGGTGCACGGCTCCGTCTTCCATTTTCAGGATGAAAGAGATGGTGTTGGCGTTGAGGCCGCTTTGCAGTGGAATGATGGTTACCAGGAAAATATGTTCTGCTACACGAACAATATCCCGCAGCGAGACGGCGGAACGCATATGGCCGGGTTTCGCAGTGCCCTGACCCGTACGCTAAACAGCTATATAGAGAAAGAGCTTTCCGGTAAAAAGGACAAGTTTACGCCCACCGGCGACGATGCCCGTGAAGGATTGACCGCGGTGCTATCGGTCAAGGTTCCTGACCCCAAATTCTCGTCCCAGACAAAAGACAAATTAGTTTCATCTGAAATTAAAGGTGTGGTCGAATCTGCGATGGCCGGACGACTCGAAGAATTTCTTCTCGAGAAGCCGCAGGAAGCGAAAGCCATCGTCTCGAAAATAGTCGATGCAGCGCGGGCGCGGGAAGCGGCCAGAAAAGCGCGGGAAATGACACGACGTAAAGGAGCACTCGACATTGCTGGCCTGCCGGGCAAGCTTGCCGATTGCCAGGAAAAGGATCCGGCACTCTCGGAGCTATTCCTGGTGGAGGGTGACTCAGCCGGCGGCTCGGCGAAGCAGGGACGTGATCGCCGTACGCAGGCAATTCTTCCGCTGAAAGGGAAAATATTGAATGTCGAAAAGGCGCGTTTCGACAAGATGCTTTCTTCCCAGGAGGTTGGCACCCTGATCACCGCGCTGGGCACAGGCATCGGCCGCGACGATTTTGATGTCGACAAACTGCGTTATCACCGCATTATCATCATGACGGACGCCGACGTTGATGGGTCACACATTCGCACCTTGCTTCTGACCTTCTTCTACCGCCAAATGCCGGCACTCATTGAGCGGGGGCACATCTACATCGCCCAGCCGCCGCTGTACAAGATCAAGAAAGGCAAACAGGAGGTGTATGTAAAAGATGATGCCGAGCTAAGCGCCTATCTACTCAATGCCGCGCTGGAAAACGCCGCTCTGCACGTAAACGCAGAGGCACCGG
The DNA here is from genome assembly GCA_051007895.1 of Woeseiaceae bacterium. Classification (GTDB taxonomy): domain Bacteria; phylum Pseudomonadota; class Gammaproteobacteria; order Steroidobacterales; family Woeseiaceae; genus SZUA-117. The sequence continues at coordinate 11,599 of JBPCYD010000019.1, read as the reverse complement.
CGTTATCGGGTACGGCGCTTGAGTCTTTGGCGAAAGAGCATATGACCGTCGAGAGCATCGTCACGCGCCTGTCGAACCGCTACGAACCTGTCGTGCTGCGCGCCCTGAGTGCAAGCACCGAAGTTGACGAGACAATATCAGACGACCTGGACGCCCTTGAGGCCTGGGCCAATCAGCTGTCGGCTTTATTGCCGAAAAGCAGCGGTGACCGTGCCACAAATGGTGAAGCCGGCACCTACATCGCAGAGCTCGATCGCGGCGACGGGGAAGGTGAGGGCGTGCGCATCGCCATCCGGAAGATGCATCACGGACTTAGCCAGACTCGTTATATACCGCGTGAATTCTTCGACTCAACAGAGTACCGCGCCATCATGGCGCTTGCCGGAAAACTAAAAGAGTTGCTGGGTAACGGTGCGTACATCGAACGCGGCGAAAAACGGCAGGAAGTTGAGACTTTTGCAGCGGCCGTTGACTGGTTACTCAACGAAGCGCGCCGGGGACAATCGATTCAGCGCTATAAAGGACTGGGCGAAATGAATCCGGAACAGCTTTGGGATACGACGGTGAACCCGGAAACTCGACGCCTGATGCAGGTCAAGATCGAAGATGCTGTCAAAGCTGATGAAATTTTTACGACGCTGATGGGCGACCACGTAGAGCCACGCCGGGAATTTATCGAACAAAATGCGTTGACGGTCTCGAATCTGGACGTTTAGTTAGTGTTCACCAGGTTCTGCAATGGCAGACTCTTTTGCATTACGGTAACCACGACTAATCTCGCCCATTTTGGTTTCAATCCAGTTCTGCACGAGTAGATTGGTTTCTTTGGGCGGACGAGATTCAGGCGCAATGGGTGGCCCAATACAAAAACGAATCAATCCCGGACTTTTCTTCAGTCCGCGGCGTGGCCAGAAATCTCCCGCATTATGCGCAACAGGCACAATCATGCACTGTGCGTCCCTTGCCAGGGCCGCGCCGCTGACGCCATAACGCCTGGTTTCGCCTAACGGCATTCGCGTGCCTTCCGGAAACACAGTAACCCACACACCCTCGCGCAGACGATCCTTGCCCTGTTCAATGACCTGGTTCACCGCAGTGTGACCGGCACCACGATTAATCGCGATCGGCCGCATCGCCGCCAGGCCCCAGCCGAACAGCGGTATCCACAGCAGCTCCCTTTTCAACACCCATGTTTGTGGTGGAAAGATCGCGAGCTGCGCGTATGTTTCAAATACTGTCGTATGCTTGATAAGAATGACGCTTGGCTCAGCCGGAATATTCTCAAGTCCCTCAATAACATAGTCGAGTCCACACAAACGTTTGCCCATAAACAACATACTACGACCCCACGCACGCCCAACGGCGAATCGCGTCGGGTAAGGAAATGGCGTAAGCAAAGCGATGGTTAGTGAGGACAAACAGACCGAAGTGTAAAAATAGATCTGAAACAGCAGCGATCTCAGCCAGACCATCACTCAGCCACGCTGTCCGCTATCAGAGATGTCGCCGCATCTGCAAGGTCTGCAAAAATTTCCATTTCCCGGTTTTGGTCTGCCAGCGCTGCGGCCGTCGCCTTACCATTACCGGTTAGCACCAGCATCGGGCGGGCCCTTACGGCAAGCGCAGCGTCGAGGTCGCGCAACGAGTCACCTATAACCGGCACGCCATCAAGTGACATAGCATAATGCTGGGCTGCCTCCAGCAGTAACCCCGGTTTCGGTTTACGGCATACACAGCCATCATCGGGTCGATGTGGACAAAAAAAGATCTTATCTATGGCACCGCCATAGTCACGGACACATTTCTCCATCTTGCGGTGAATCGCATCGAGAGTCTGCCGGTCGAGAAGGTTCCTGCCAAGCCCGGACTGATTACTGGCAACCACCACCGTGAAACCGGCCTTGGTCAGTTTGCCAATGGCCTCGGCGGACCCCTTTATCGGTCGCCATTCCTCCGGAGACTTAATGAATGCATCAGAATCGTGATTAATTACACCGTCCCGATCGAGGATGACGAGATGTCGCGACACGGCCTATGCCTGTGCAGCAGTCAGTCTGGAGACGTCTGCAACGCCCATAAACAACGCACGCAATTCAGAAAGGAGGGCGAGGCGATTTTGTTGTAGCGCCGGATCCTCTGCCATGACCATAACTCCATCAAAAAAAGCATCCACCGGTATCTTGAGCTCTGCAAGACGACGCAAAGCTTCGGCATAGGAACGGTTCCTGATCAGTGGCGCCACGTCCTTTTCGGCAGACTGGAGCGCGTGAAATAAAACGCGCTCAGCATCTTCCTGCAACAAAGCCGTATCCACTCCGGCCGCTCCTGCTTCTCGTTCATCAAGTCTTGCCTTACGCAGAATGTTGGCGGTTCGTTTGTTTGCAGCAGCCAGGCTGACCGCCGCATCCAGCGTCAGAAAGTCCGCGACGGCAACAAGCCGTGCATGGAAATCGACGAGCGAAGCAGGTCGCAGCAGCAGAACCGACTCAAACATCTCTGCGGTGAATCCCAACGCCCCATCAACAAAATAGCCGCGCATGCGCTCAACAATGTAGTCATACATTGCCTCCCGGTTAGCATTGCGATCTTCATTCGTAATGGGTTGCTGCACGGTCGCCGCAACAACGGCCTCGTGAAAATCAATATCCAGGTTCTTCTCGATAAGAATACGGACAACGCCCAATGCCGCACGCCGCAACCCAAATGGATCTCTATTGCCGGTCGGTTTCTTGCCAAGCAGGAAAACACCCGCCAGCGTGTCGAGTCGATCCGCAACCGCTAAGACCTGGCCGGGGAACGACACGGGCAGAACATCTCCGGCAAATCGCGGCAGATACTGCTCGCCAATCGCGAGGGATACCGCTTCGGGTTCGCCGTCAGCCTCCGCATAGTAGCGTCCCATCACACCTTGCAACTCCGGAAACTCTCCTACCATGCCGGTCAACAGGTCGCACTTCGCCAATACTGCGGCCCGTGTTACCAGCGTAGCGTCCGCGCCGGTCTGCTCCGCCAGCATGGAGGCGAGCGCTGCTACGCGCATACTCTTGTCATGCAGGGTTCCGAGGCCTTTCTGGTAAACGACTTTTTTCAGCGATTCCGCTCGTTTTTCCAGCGAGGTCTTCTGGTCCGAGTCCCAGAAAAACGCTGCGTCGGCGAGACGCGGTCGTATAACGCGCTCGTTACCGTCTCGAACCCGTTCCGGTTCCTTGCTGTCCAGGTTGGCCAACGTGACAAAAGCTGGCAGCAATTTCCCACCGGAGGTTTCAATCGGAAAATACCGTTGATGTGAAGTTAACGTCTCAATGATGACTTCTTTCGGTAACGCCAGGTAGCCCTCATCGAAGGAACCCGTTACCGGGACCGGCCACTCTGTCAGTGCGGCAACTTCGTCATAAAGATCATCACCGCCAACCGCCATGCCGCCGGCTGCGGCGGCTGACTTCGCGACAGCTTCGACGACGACACTACGTCGATCATCGAAATCTGCTATTACAGATCCTTCCGACTTAAGACGCGCGGCGTACTCCGCAGGCGTTTGTATCTCGATGTGCTGCGCCCCCTGAAATCGGTGACCACGAGTTGTTCGTCCGGACTCGACGTGCATGACGGCGCCGGGTACGACCTCCTCCCCGTGCAGCATCACCAGCCAGTGTACGGGGCGAACAAACTCAACCTCATTGTCTCCCCAGCGCATGCGTCTCGGTATAGGCAGTGCATCGAGTGCGGCACTCACGATTTCAGGAATCAGTGTCGACGCAGCGCGGCCGACCTCTGTTGATCGGTAAACCAGCCATTCACCTGACTCACCACCTTCGCGGATTAGTGATTCGATCTCTACTCCGCATTTTTTAGCAAAGGCTAGACCCGCTTTCGATGGCTTACCATCAGCATCGAAAGCGATCGATGTCGGTGGGCCCTTTTGCGTCACCGTACGATCTTGCTGGGCCATTCCTACGTCATTAATTACGACCGCAAGACGACGCGGACTTGCGAAGGCGTGCATCGGTCCGACCTCGAGCCTGGCATTTTGTAATCCATTCAGAATTGCAGCAGAGAATGCATCCCGCAGCATTCTCAGTGCCTTCGGCGGCAGCTCTTCTGTGCCCAACTCGATGAGCAGATCAGCGCCCGGCCCGCTCACTTTTTTGCACCGCCGGTGCGCACGGACTTAACCATAGGAAAGCCAAGTGCTTCACGACTGGCGAAATAGGCTTCCGCTATACCGCGCGCCATCGTCCTTACTCGCAGGATGTAGCGCTGGCGTTCGCTTACGGAAATCGCCTGCCTGGCGTCGAGCAGGTTAAACGTATGGGAAGCAGTCAACATCTGCTCGTAGGCGGGCAGCGCTAGCCCTGACTCCACCAGCCGCAGGCTTTCTTTCTCAGCCTGGTCGAATGCGACAAACAATGCATCAATGTCTGCTTCCTCAAAATTGTACCGGGATTGCTCTACCTCGTTCTGGTGATAGACGTCTGCATAGCTGATCCGACCCAGCGGGCCATCCGTCCAGGTAATATCGAAGATGCTTTCTACATCCTGCAGATACATCGCGAGGCGTTCCAACCCGTAGGTAATCTCACCGGTGACCGGGCGACACTCCAGCCCTCCGACTTGCTGGAAATAAGTGAACTGCGTGATCTCCATACCATTTAGCCAGACCTCCCAGCCCAGACCCCAGGCGCCCAGTGTCGGAGACTCCCAGTTGTCTTCAACGAAACGAATATCGTGCACGGTCGGGTCGATACCTATTGCCCGCAACGAATCCAGGTACATCTCCTGGATCTCGTCCGGTGATGGCTTGATCACGACCTGGTACTGGTAGTAGTGCTGTAGTCGAAACGGGTTGTCGCCATAACGTCCATCTGTTGGCCGCCTGCAAGGTTGCACGTAGGCGGAACTCCAGGGCTCTGGACCAATAGCACGCAAAAAGGTCGAGGGGTGAAAGGTGCCGGCACCCATCTCCATATCGTAGGGCTGTGCAATGACACAGCCGCGTTCAGCCCAGAATTGCTGCAGCGTCAGAATCAACTCCTGGAAGGTCTGCATAGGGGCGGGGGCTTCCTTATCCATCAATGACTTCGCGCGGGCGCGAACCTGTTCGCTTCGGGTTGCTGTGAAGCCGCGCAGTATAACCGTATATGCCGCCTGTGTGAGGCAGGAAACGGCTGAACGGTCGGCGCTGAAAGGCAGGGCCTGCGCGGCATCCGAAGACCGCGACCCGCATTAACCGGGTGCGTTGCCGCACCGTTTGCACTACCATAGTGCAGAGAAGATTCGCGTTGCACCGTTACGGTGCAAACAGGCACCCCAAGGCTCTCAATAAGGGCATTAAAAACAGTGTCTTACGGGTGTCTGAGAGCTGGCACGGTTTCTGCAACAGGTAAATGATTCGGGGAGTGACAGCGTTTTCGTCAATCCCATTCGGTAATGGTTTTTTATTCGAGGAGTAGCACATGACCCCCGCTGAGGTGATCGGCCTGATCAAGGAAAAAGACGTCAAATTTATCGATTTTCGATTCTCGGACACCAAGGGCAAGGAACAACATGTCACCGTTCCGGCGCGGGCCGTTGATGAGGACCTCTTTGAAGAAGGCAAAATGTTCGATGGCTCGTCTATCTCGGGCTGGAAGGGAATCAACGAGTCCGACATGATTCTGTTGCCGGATGCTGCTTCCGCTGTTCTCGATATCTTCGCCGAAGATACGACCATGAATTTACGTTGTAACGTCATCGAACCAGCGACGATGCAGGGTTACGATCGGTGCCCGCGATCGCTCGCAGATCGTGCTGAGGCCTATTTGAAGTCAACCGGAATCGCTGACGCCGCGTATTTCGGTCCTGAGAATGAATTCTTTGTTTTCGATGACGTGCGCTGGGACGATTCTATGCAGGGCGCCTACTACGCCATTGATTCCAGCGAAGGTGCGTGGAACTCAGGGCGAGGCTATGACGATGGCAACATCGGCCACCGGCCGACGGTAAAGGGCGGCTACTTTCCCGTGCCGCCCGTCGACTCATTACACGACATCCGCTCCGCAATGTGCCTTGGCATGGAGGAAATGGGCGTTGAAACAGAAGTGCATCATCATGAAGTCGGCACTGCGGGGCAATGTGAAATAGGCGCTTTGTTCAACACGCTCGTGCGCAAGGCGGATGAAGTTCAAATTATGAAATACGTTGTTCACAACGTCGCGCACAGTTACGGCAAGACAGCAACGTTCATGCCGAAGCCCCTGGTGAATGACAATGGCAACGGTATGCACGTCCACCAGTCGCTATTCAAGAACGGCGAAAATCTTTTTTCCGGTGATGGCTACGGCGGCCTGTCGGAAATTGCGCTTTACTACATCGGCGGAATCATCAAGCATGCGAAAGCGCTGAATGCGTTCACGAACCCGTCAACCAACAGCTACAAACGCCTGGTCCCCGGCTTCGAAGCGCCCACAATTCTTGCCTATTCCGCACGCAACCGGTCTGCATCAATTCGTATTCCCTATATCATCAACCCGAAGGGCAGGCGAATTGAGGTGCGTTTCCCCGATTCAATGGCGAATCCCTACCTCGCCTTCTCCGCGCTAATGCTCGCAGGTCTCGACGGCATTCAAAACCAGATTCATCCTGGCGATGCCATGGACAAGGATCTCTACGACTTACCGCCGGAAGAGGAAAAGAGTCTCAACATGGTTGCCTTTTCACTGGATGAAGCACTCGTAGCGCTGGACGCTGACCGCGGTTTCCTGAAGGCAGGAGATGTATTCGGCGACGGCCTGATCGACGCATACATTGAACTTATGCAGGAAGGCGTAACGCGTCTGAGAATGACCACGCATCCGGTCGAATTTGACATGTATTACAGCCTGTAAAACCCCGTTGCTGCAGCGGCTCCAAGCGTCACCAGGAGCGCTGCCAGCGGGCTGAAAGGCGCAAAAAAACGGGAAAAAACGTGAAACGGGCGGCACTTATGCGCTCGGTCACTGGTCAAATAGAAACTCGCACTGATATGCTCAACTTATGCTCAAGCGAATATTTATCACGACCGTCGCAGTTATTACTGCAAGCACCGTCATGGCGCAGGCCTACCGGTGGACCGATGCGAATGGCGTTGTTCACTATTCAGACCGCCCGCAGGAAGGTGCCGAGGTGGTCCAATTGCCAGAAAGCACCGTGTCGACCAGGCCGTTTGTACCGCAGATCACCAACACGTCTCAGGACGAAACAACAGAATCCACGGAAATATCCTTTGCGTATGACAGCATCGAGGTTAGCGCGCCCGCACCGGAAGAGACGCTGTGGAACATAGGCGGCGTACTCAACGTTACCTTGAATCTTCAGCCGGCTTTGCAGGCGGGACACCAGGTACGCGTGTACTTCGACGGCGAAGCGAGCGTCGTAGCGGGGACGAGCTTCCAGCTCCAGGAGGTTTATCGGGGAGCGCACAACATCCAGGCCGAGGTGCTCGACGAAAACGGCCAGCTGATGGGCAGAAGTCAGCCGAGTCGTTTCTACGTTCAACAGAACGCGATCGGCAACTAAATCCAGGTTCCGATTCAAAATCACGAGACGGAGAACCGCCGCAAACCGAAGATATTTTCGACGCGCTCAACACGGGCGTCGTTATTGTCGATCGCAACCTGCTGATTGAAACACTCAACCCTGCCGCGGAAAACATTCTCAGTATCAGCCTGTCTCGTGCCCGCCATCAATCGCTGCTTCAGTTGTTTGGGGACGACGAGGAACTGCGGGATATTCTGTATCGCGTTCTCGACAGTGGGGACAATTACGCAAATGAACTGCGTCTTGCACCGAACGAAGTACATGCAGAAGAGCGCCTGGTTGAGTGCCGTGTCTCTGCGCTACCGCGCGATGGCCTGAGTGATGCCCTGTTGATAGAGATGTGGGATGTCACAAGGCGAACCCGAATAAGTCGCGAAAACGCATTGCTGATCCAACATGGCGCAGGGAGGCAAATGATTCGCCAGCTTGCACACGAAATAAAAAATCCGCTGGGTGGTTTGCGCGGTGCGGCGCAACTTCTGGAAAGGCAGCTTACAACTGACGAACTGAAAGAATACACAGAGGTAATTATCAGCGAGGCAGATCGACTGGCTGCGCTCGTGGACACGCTGCTTGGGCCCGGCGGACCACCCGACAAGCAGGTGCAAAATATTCACGAAGTACTGGAGTATGTTATCCGGCTGTTACAGCCAGAGCTTGGTACTCACATCCGTGTGTACCGCGACTACGATCCCGGGCTACCACAAATCAACCTGGACCGGGACCAGATGGTGCAGGCTTTTCTGAATCTCATACGCAACGCTGCCACAGCACTCGACGGCCAGGGACTGATCACGATTCGCAGTCGCGCCGCGATGAATTTTACGATCGGTGATGTGCGTCATCCTGTGGTTGCGAGCATCGAGATCCAGGACGACGGACCTGGCATTGCGCCGGAGTTACAGGACTCTATCTTTTTCCCGATGGTGACCAGCAGACCGGATGGCACCGGACTGGGCCTGCCGGCAGCGCAGGAGCTCATCAGTCGTCACGGAGGCCTGATCGAGTTCGACAGCCGTCCTGGCAAAACGGTGTTCCAGGTTCTCATTCCTCTTTCAGAGTCGACATCAAGCGATGGGTGACAAGCTGCAGGTCTGGATCGTTGATGACGACCAGTCAGTACGTTGGGTGCTTGAAAAAGCACTCCTTCAGGCAAATATGCAAACCCGTTCTTTCGAACGCGGCGAACACCTGCTCGATGCGCTCGACGAAAACCAGCCCGATGTGTTGATTACCGACGTTCGAATGCCCGGCATGGATGGACTGACCCTGTTGAATCGACTCAGCACACGCTGTCCCGAGCTGCCGGTCATCGTGGTCACCGCGCACAGCGATCTTGACAACGCGGTGGCGGCATACCAGGGGGGTGCGTTTGAATATCTACCAAAACCGTTTGACGTGGACGAAGCGGTAAGCCTGGTGGAAAAAGCGGCACGGCAAAACGGCCTGACGCTGGGTAGCGCTGTAAGCTCACGCGGCGACATCCCTTCCCTGATAGGCCAGGCGCCGGCGATGCAGGAGGTATTCAGATCGATTGGGCGACTTGCGCGCTCAAGTATGACGGTCCTGATAACCGGAGAATCGGGAACAGGCAAAGAACTCGTCGCACAGGCCTTGCACCAGCATAGTCCGCGAGCGGGACACCCTTTTGTCGCGCTCAATACCGCGGCAATAGCCGTGGAACTACTCGAATCAGAACTATTCGGTCATGAGCGCGGCGCATTTACCGGCGCCGACACGCGGCGCATAGGACGATTTGAACAGGCAGACGGCGGCACGCTCTTTCTCGATGAAATAGGCGACATGTCTCCGGCACTGCAAACCCGGCTGTTGCGCGTCCTTGCCGAGAGTGAGTTCTACCGGGTTGGCGGCCAGGCGTCGATTCGAGTCGATGTCCGGGTCATTGCCGCAACAAACCAGGACCTGGCGCGAGCGGTCAAGGAAGGGCGTTTTCGCGAAGACCTGTATCATCGCATCAACGTTATGCGTATCAATACGCCACCGCTGCGTCACCGTCGCGAAGATATACCGGCGCTCCTGAACCACTATCTCGCTGACGCCAGTACGGAACTCGGTGCACCCGCGAAATCGGTTAACAGCGATGCCATGGAACTCCTGCAGGGCTATGACTGGCCGGGAAATGTACGGCAGCTCGTGAATGCGACGCGCCGGCTAACCGTAAACGCCCCGGGCGGTGTTATTACAGCGGCTGACATTCCTGCAGATATTGGCGGTCGGGCCGGTGCTAAAGGGCTGCAGGAAGAGTGGACGCAGAGCCTCGCATTCTGGGCTGAACAGGCGCTCATCAATACTGAAAACAAACCCCTGGTCGAGGCAGCCTTGCCGGAATTCGAAAAAACGCTAATCAGGACGGCGCTGGCGAAAGCGCAGGGCCACCGTCAGGACGCCGCAAAAATGCTTGGCTGGGGTCGAAACACCCTCACAAGAAAAATCCGGGCACTGAATCTGGACTAGCAGCTGCGCAAATGCGCCATTGCCCAGTTTTTGTCGGCAACGCCTTACTTTTTGTCAATAACATTTGACACGCATAGTTAGCGTGGTTAATATGTGTAAAGTGTTATTGACATTAAGACAAGGACTCTGGACTTATGAATAATCAAAGCTCCGATTCAGGCGGTTGGGCCGCAAGAACGACCAAAAACACGCTCAACCTTGCCTACTGGACAGGGGCTTGGCTTGTCAGCATGGCGGTGGCTACCTTTGGTCCCATACTGGTCTGGCAGGAAAACAGGGCACTGACTGCGCTGATGATTGCCGTCAACATCGCCATAGGCGCAGGCATGATCGCGGCCAATAAACGACACCTCCAGGGCCTGGATGAAATGCAGCAGAAGATTCAGCTCGAAGCGATGGCGCTGTCACTGGGCGTGGCACTGGTGGCCGGGTTGGGTTACTCGATGCTCGATGTTGCGAATGTTATCCCGTTCGATGCCGAAATTTCGCACCTGGTCGTCCTGGTGGGACTGACTTACGGCGCTGGCGTGGTGGCGGGCCTGAAGAGGTACCAATGAAAAATCGCCTTAAAGTCCTTCGCGCGGAGCGGGACTGGACCCAGGCGCAGCTGGCTGCTGAACTCGAGGTATCCCGACAGACCGTCAATGCCATCGAAAAGGGTAAATTCGATCCGAGTCTGCCTTTGGCTTTTCGGGCCGCACGTCTTTTTGATATGGCTATAGAGGAAATTTTCGAGGATGACGCCGCCGACTGAGGCACTACTGCCTGGTGACCGATTACACCGAGAGGGTGCCCGTCAGGTCAGCCACCGACGTCATCGCATGCCGCTGCAGGTAATCAGCAATACCTGTATTGATCTCGCGGCATAGCAAGGGATCATAAAACAGCGCCGTCCCAACCCCGACCGTCGTCGCGCCGGCAACGATAAACTCCAGCGCGTCCGTCGCGCTGGCGATGCCGCCCTGGCCGATAACCGGAATATTATTCGGCGCGGCGACCTCATACACCTGGTGAACTTTTAGTAACGCAATGGGTTTAATTGCCGGACCGGACAGACCGCCACGAACGTTGCCAATAATCGGCTTGCGCTGTTCGGCATCAATGGCCATGCCCATTACCGTATTAATCACGGCCAGGGCGTCTGCGCCGGCGTCAATACAGCGACGCGCATTTTCCTGTATATCGGTCTGGTTGGGCGACAACTTCGCAATGATTGGTTTCGTCGTACTGCTGCGACAGGCGGCAACCACACGTGCAGACATATCCGGATCGTTACCGAAGGAAACGCCACCCTCTTTGATATTCGGACACGAGATGTTGATTTCTATTGCATCAATAGGCGAGTCATCAAAACGAAGGGTCACTGCCGCATAGTCTTCCACCGTTGAACCGCACACATTGGCCATGAAACGCGTTTCACCAAAGTCGAGCGCCGGCAATATTTCATCGACAACTTTATCTACGCCCGGGTTTTGCAGCCCAATTGCATTGAGCATACCCATCGGCGTTTCGTAAACCCGGTGCGGCGGATTGCCGAGTCGCGGCTCGAGCGTTGTACCTTTGAGAACAA
>JBPCYD010000018.1:0-11977 GCA_051007895.1 Woeseiaceae bacterium | reverse complement strand
TGCTCGTGCACTGCGCAGCTGGTGCCAGACGTCGGTGCCCTCCCAGGCGCCATCGGCGAGTTCGAGGGACATATTGCCATCGAGGTCGCTGCGAATCACAGAGAGGCTCTGGCCGGCACCGCTGAGGGCGAACGCACCGTTGATCGTCCCGGATATGTTGTCCTGGTCAAACAGCGCTTTTGCCATCGATGCCAGGTTGACGCCACTGATGTTCTCATTCGCCGACACGCTGGGAACGTCACCGGAAGCATCGACGCGCACATCACCGCTGTAGGACCCATCGTAAAAATCGGCGGCCAGCGGGTGCAGGCGGAGATTGCCACCGGCAGCATTGACACCCAACTCCAGGTTCTCGAATTCCATGCCTGACAGGAATGCCTGGTCGATTGTGAAACTGCCGTTCGCGTTCAGCGTACGAATCAGGTCGACCGGGATTTCAACATCGGCGGCTTCATCGCTGGATGTATCTGCGCTGTCATCGGCCGGCGCCATGTAAGCATCCAACACGATGGAATCGACGTTCAGATCGAATTCCAGTGCGCCGGTACTGGTGGTGGGCACCGACAGGCTGCCCGTCATGGCGGAATCGTCGAGTGCCAGGGTCATCGCGGACAGTGCAATAGCGGCATCACTGACGGCCGCATTTGCGCTGAAGGAGACGCGCTGCATTGCGTCGGGATCTGCTGTCACCGGCGGCTCGATGTCAAGCACCTGCATGAGGTCTTTCAGAGAGAACTCGGCAACCCGCAGCGCGGCTTTCGGCTGCGGCGAACCGGCGTATGAAAACGGCTCGACATCGGCTGCCATCGAGAGGCCGAGTACCGACAGGTCCATTTCACCTGCGTTGATACTTTGCGCAGCCGTGTCGACGTTGATCTCGCGTGCATCGAAATTGAAATCTGTCGGTTGTGACACAATTCCGTTCAGTGTTCCTGCAACGTTCAGTCCGGCAAGCGATAGCTGTTGTGCGCCTTCGCTCATGGTCGAAGTGCCACGAATCGCAAGGTGTCCGCCGAGTTCGCCGGGCATCGCGGCAAAATCAAATTCGCCGGACATGTCAATTGGCGTGTTCGCCACGATGCGGCCGGTCTTGAATGTCAGGTTATTGATCGTGTAGGCCGACCCGCTTTGACCGTCCTTGTAGGACACGTTCGCATCGGTCAGTTCGATATTGGCGACGTCGATGACCGCCCCGTCACCGGACGCTTCTTCCGGGACCGATTCGTCACCGCCACCTGCGGCAAGGTCTTCCCAGTTTGTTGCACCGTTGGCGGCGACTTCCAGGTTAACTTCCAATCCGGCAAGCGATGCCGTACCCACGGTTACCTCTTGTCGAAATATGAGCGGGGCAAGACGCACGCTTAAGTTAGCCTGTTCGAAACTAAGAAACAGTTCGTCACTGAAACCACTGGCATTGCCCAGTTCAGTGCGGCCAACCTCTACGGCGATCCAGGGAAACAGGCTGAGTGACAGATCGCCCTGAATGACCAGGTCACGCCCGGTCTGATTTTTTACACCCGCCGAAATCTTGTCCCTGAAATCATTGGGGTCAAAAAAGAGAAGCAGGGCAATTGCGGCGACGGCGACAATACCGACGACGGCTGCAAGAGTGATAAAAAGTACTTTGAGAAGACGAGCCATGGTGCCATTTTCCGGACGGTGGTCCGGCCTCGATCAGGTTGGGTGCGAATAGCTTAAGAATAACAAAAGCGGCAATGTCGAGTCTGTGACATTTCGTTACAAAAAGGCCGCCTGCGTCCGAAGACGGGCGGCCAAGGCCTTAATAACGTGGTCTCCGCTTATTTGCAGAGGCGCACGTTCCCGTTCAGCGTATTGATCCGCACCCGGCCAGAGCCGCTCCCCTCGGTGAAATCCAGTTCTCGTCCGGGTGCATACTTGCTCGTTCTGACAGATTCCGGGCCGAAACAGTTCCTGATACTGCCGTTAAATGTTTCGATATCGATTTCCGCAGAAACGTCTCCTTTGAAATCAATATCTACCTCGCCGTTGATGGTCTCTACATCCATGCGGCCGCCGTCTGACAACTGTGCGTGAAGTAGAATGTCCCCGTTTACGGTCTCAGCCCGCACCCTTTCGAAGGGTCCGCCAACCGCCGTGACATCGCCGCTGACCGACTCGCCCCTGAATTCACCAGCCAGGTCTTCGGTTTCTATATCGCCACTGACCGTCTGCAGGCTTACATTCGCCACCTGGTTATCGCCGGCGACTTCGACATCGCCACTGACCGCCTCGGCGTCGAGCTCCGAGCCATAGAAGGTAGTCGTGATGTCGCCGCTGACCGCGTTCAGGTCCAGCTCACCCTGTACGCCTTCCACTTCGATATCCGCGCTGACCGTATCGATGTTCAGCGAACTCGCCTCGGGCACCTTGATGACAAGATCACTGGCGGCGTTGCGCGAGCTTTTGCGCGGCAGCTTCACCTTGATCAGGATCTCGTCACCATCGCGTTCGAAGATAAGCTCTTCGACGCGATCGCCCAGCGTTCCCGTAACCTCGACCTGGTTGCGTGACCATCCTTCAACTTCGACAGAGCCCGACACGTTGGAGATGATAACTTCACCATCCTCGTCTGCATCCAGCGTTTCATTGATGGGCGTATCAGCAATTGCCAGCGTACTTAAAAGGCTCAGACCCAATACCTTGAACAACTTCATTTTCCCAAACTCCCTTGGCAAGACCGGAGCACACTCGTCCGACCCGGCACAACCAGTTCTACTAAATATCATCGCGGCGCATTGACGCACTGCCAATCTCCTCTACCGTGAGCATCAGGGACAATTCTTCACGGTAAGTGCTCAACAACAATTCCTGCAAAAGCACATTGTCCGGTTCTTCAGCCAGCGACACGTTAATGTCCTTGATCGCCTGTTTGATCGTTGCAATGTTCGCCTCTATGTCGGCGCGCGTTTCCGGATCCATGCGCTCGAGCTCACGCTCGAATCCGGCCGCCAGGTCCCTTCTTGCATCCTGGTAGCCGGGCCCCAGGTTGTATTGGCTGCCGAAGCTGCCGGAAATCGGTTCGAAAACCAGCTGCGGTATCTCCTCCGCGATCGGCATTGTTCCACCGCTACCGTCTTTGACGACGGTATACGTCAATGCCGACGAGGCGCCAACGAGTAGTATCACGGCCGCTGCCTGCGCCCACACCGAATTCCATACGGTGCGCGCGGGCCGACCCGGTGTGCTTATGGCTTGTTCGATTGAGGGCCATAAGTCGCGTTCCGGTGCGATGGAAGTCTGCAGCCTTGCCGCTTTCTCCATCAACTCTTCATCAAATTGGTTGCTGTCTGTCATGCGTTTTCCATTTCCAGTTGTTGTACCAGCAGTCTCCTGGCACGACTCAATTGTGCTTTGCTGGTGCCTTCGGCGATTCCCAGCATGTTCCCGGTTTCGCCGTGGCTGTATCCATATACCGCGTGCAGTACGAACACATGCCTCGCCCCACTCGGGAGTTCGTTAATGGCCTGTTCCAGGTCCTGCAGTTCTCCATCGTCGGCCATCGTTTCCGTTACCGGGATGACGTCAGAGACAGCCCGTATCCGGTCCTGCTCGCGTCGCGATTTGCGCATGCGGCCGAGCACCGTGTTAACCGCCACCCTGTGCATCCAGGTGGCGAAAGAACTGTCGCCGCGAAACAACTCGAGTTTGTTCCATGCCTGTATAAATGCATCCTGTACACAGTCCTCTGCCTCTGCCGGATTGCCCGTCATGCGCAGACAAAGCCCGTAGACCCGGTCCACATGCAGGCGATAGAGCTTCTCGAATGCCCCGGCGTCAGCCTTCTTTGCCAACCGCACCCAGCGAGATTCGTCCGTTGCCACCTCAGTCATCACGGGGACCGGCCCGCCCTGCGATACTGCTGATTGTCTGGTCAATTGCGCTGGCAACGGCCAATTCTCCCCACGGTTTAGTACTTAGATGGTGCAAGACGGACATCCGTTTAATTGAATGACGTTCCCGGCGTAAAACCTCAAGCAAATTGTTGATTTCAGACTGAGTTTTTCATTGATTCTGGTATTATGCGACTAGCTTTGGGGGGGCGTTACGGTCTCCGTAACCGAAATATTCCATAAGAAACACCGAAAAACAGGATATCTGGCCCGCGATAACAGCATGCAGGAAACCACCTATAAAAGCTCGTTGGGCCATTGTGACTAAGTTGTTGTTGGCAAAGGCAACCCAAGCCTGATGTCAGGTCGATCCATCCTCTATCTCGGCGACAGCGACCTCGCCGGCGGCTTCTGCAACAAGCTGGAGGCCTATGCCTGTTGCAATAACCTGGTCCGGCACAACATACCGAGCGTTCCCGACGACCTGCTCGACCCGGTCGATCTGATCATGCTGGAGCCGGGCGCGTCTTCAGATCGGTCGGCACCGGACCTGCAGGCAATTCTGACCAGTCTTAAAGACAGTCCGGTTATCGCGGTGGTCAGGCGGGATAAGGAGCATCGGGGCATTGATGCGGTTCGCGCGGGCGCACAGGGTTACCTGTGCGCAGATGACGCCGGGCACGAGGAAATCGAAGCCGTCATCGATCACGCCATCCAGCGACACCAGCTCCTGGCACGTCTCTCGGAAACCGACTCGACCGTGCTGTCTATCCTGAAAAGCATCAACGATGGCGTCATCGTCGTCGACAGTCACGGACATGTTCTCGATATCAATCCCGCGGCGCGTTCCATTCTCGGTCTTGCGCCGCGGCAACAACCCGACAACGAATGGGCGAAAAATTTCTGCACCCGGGCGGCCGATGGCCTGACGGAAATCGACCACGAGGAATTACCGCTGGTGCGCGCCTGTCGTGGGGAGAAGTTTACGAATCACATTGCGGCTTACCAGGCAGCCGACTATCTGGACACCATACTCAGCATCAACGGTCAGGGTCTCTATGACAGCAGCCGCTCACTGGTCGGTGGCGTCATCACGTTTCGCGATATCACCGATAGCATGCGCAGAACGGTCGAACTCGAGCAGCAGGCCCAATATGATGAGCTTACCGAGCTGCCGAATCGACGCCTGTTCACGCAGCAGCTGCGTAAAGCGCTAGGGCGCGCGCAGCGCCGGGAACACAAAATCGCACTTTTGTTTATTGATCTCGACCGCTTCAAGTCCGTTAACGACACACTGGGTCATGATATCGGTGACGATCTCTTGCGCCAGGTTGCTGACCGGCTCAACAAGAATCTGCGTGTCGGGGATTTCTCGGGTCGCTGGGGCGGCGATGAGTTCGTGGTCTGTCTTGAGGACTTTGGCGAAAGCCAGAACGCAGCCGCCGCAGCGCAAAAGCTCGTGCTGGTTCTTTCCGAGAAGTATGACGTGCAGGGAAGCGAAGTGTACGCCACGCCGAGCATCGGCATTGCAATCTATCCGGGTGCCGGCGACACCGCAGAAAAACTGATCAAGGCCGGCGACCTGGCCATGTACCAGGCGAAGAATCGCGGCGGCGGTCGTTTCCAGTATTATTCGAACGCACTAAACACCAAGCTCCAGCAGCGCGAAGAACTCGAGGTCGGCCTGCGACATGCCCTCGTCCGGGACGAATTCGTGCTGCACTATCAGCCACGAATCGACGTCGGGACTGGCAAGCTGATTGGACTGGAGGCATTGATCCGCTGGAAACATCCGCGTTTCGGCTTATTGCCGCCGGCCAGGTTCCTGAATATTCTCGAAAGCAGTGGCCTCATTCACTCCGCGGGCGAGTGGATTATCAATACGGCTTGTCGACAGCTGGCATCCTGGCAACACAAATTTGAATTACCTGACCTTTCCATTGCCATTAACCTGTCACAGCAGCAGTTAAAGCAAGGCAGGCTGGTGGAAGCGGTCGCCGTGGCGATCGAGAACAACGCGCTGGATGCCGGTTGCATCGAACTTGAAATCGGCGACGGTGACATCGTTCGCCAGCGTTCGGCAGAACTTGAAACACTGCACGGCCTGCGCGCACTCGGTGTACGGCTGTCACTCGATCACTTTGGCACGCGGGACGTTTCTTTCAGTTCTCTTGATACCGGCGTGATTGACAGCTTCGTGCTCGACCAGTCGCTGATCCAGGACGTCGAAGTTAATGGCAGTCACCAGCGCATCGTGCGTGCCGCCATTGCAATGGCACGCGGGTTGGACATCGAGGTGGCGGCTGAGGGCGTGGAAACCATCACCCAGCTCGAATTCCTCAGAAGCTGCAACTGCGATCTGGCGCAGGGCTTTTTGATCAGTCGCCCGATGCAGGCGGATAAAGTAACTAGGATATTGCGTAGTGAAATTGCGGGAACGAGACTGCTTTCGCGCATGAATTAAGGTAGTTGGCGAATTTGGAGAATCGCGGCTGAAGCCGCTCCTACGGCAACCCTAAGAAATCGTGCAAATCTTTATGTAGGAGCGGCTTTAGCCGCGATCAGGCCTCTCGACCGAACGTTTGCGCTAAAGATCAATCCGCACCGATCGTAGGATGGTCTTGTTTCGTATGCGGGCGGATTGGGCTTTAGCCGCGATTCCCTAACTCCTCAACCCCCTACACCCCTAATGCTCAGAGCCGCACTGCCAGCACGCCGCAAACTGACCTTCATTGTCCGTTCCACACTGTTTGCAATTCCAGGGTTCCGACGGACTTTCATCAACAACTTTTTGCTGGTCGATTAATTGCACGGCGCGATCGAAGTCGAGATCGTTCTGTACCCAGAGCTGCGGCCACACTTCCTGAATCGGCATCTCGCCCACGATTGAGCCCAGGTGTTCATTGCGAATGATTGCAGGAATGCCTTCACTCTCAAGCAGGTTTTTATAGTGATTGATTGTAATCAGTGATTCTTCGGCAGTAACTTTTTTCAACGCAGACCCTTTAGAAACGCTGTCGGGTTTTCGCCGCGTTCAAGTACTTCCACGAGCGCAGAACCAACGATCGCGCCGGCGGCATGCCTGCCGACATTAACGACGTCATCAGCAGATCGAATGCCAAAACCGGCGCAAACCGGCAGCGCCGAAACAGCGGTCACCTTGTCGAGGTAGTCCGCCAGCGAGTCCGGCAGACCTGTGTCGCCACCCGTGATTCCGGTAATCGTAACGGCGTAAAGAAAACCGCGTGATGCACTGGCAAGCATTGCCAGTCGCTGGTCGGGCGTCGCCGGTGTGACAAGCTGGATCAAGCCGACACCCTGCGCTTCCAGCGCGACCCGAATCTCCTCGCTTTCCTCGTACGGCAGGTCCGGAACGATGAAGGCGCAAACACCAGTTTCCTGGGCGCGTCGGGCCAGGTTATCGAAACCGAATGACAACAGCGGATTGAGATAAGACATCATGACCAGCGGAGTGTCGATTCTGTCACCCGCGGCTTCAAGCTGATCGAAAATCCAGCGCAGGGTGACGCCGTTCTCGATGGCAACAAAACTCGAGCGCTGAATCGTCATGCCATCCGCCATCGGGTCAGAGAACGGCACGCCGAGCTCAACCACGTCGCCGCTTGCCGCGACTGCTTCCAGGGTGTCGATAAACGTCTTAGGGTCGGGATACCCGGCTGTGATGAACGGCACCAGCCCGGTTCTGCCTGCGCTGTTCGCGGCAGCAATTGCGGCACCTATTCTTTCATGCGGCTGCATTTTTAGTCGTCCTTACCGGGTATTGGGTCAGGGTGGGCATGTCTTTGTCCCCGCGCCCGGAGTTGCCGATCAGTATGTGCTTGCCCGGATTCCTGATAGCCCATGTGCGTGCGGCAGCATAGGCATGCGCCGTTTCGAGCGCCGTCAGTATGCCTTCCGTTTCACAGAGCTCCTCGAGCGCCGCAAGCGCCTCGTCGTCGCTGGCAGCGACATAGGTCACGCGACCAACGGCCTGCAGGAACGCATGTTCAGGACCGACACCGGAATAGTCGAGTCCCGCGGATATGGAATGCGTTTCCTGCACGTTGCCATCCTCGTTTTGCAGGATGACAGAATAACTGCCCTGCAATACGCCGGGCGTACCCGTCGCGAGCGTTGCCGCATTCTGTCCCAGCCCTGTACCGGTACCGCCCGCCTCGACCCCAATCAGCTCAACGTCCTTATCTCCCAGCAGGGGATAGAACAGGCCAATCGCGTTAGAGCCACCGCCGACGCAGGCGAACGCTGCATCCGGAAGCCCGCCCGACTGCTCGATTACCTGGGCGCGCGCCTCGGTGCCAATAACCGACTGCAGTTCGCGCACCAGGTACGGATAAGGATGCGCGCCGACTGCCGATCCGATCAGGTAATAGGTTTCCGCCGGGTCCGTAACCCATTCCCTGAGCGCCTCGTCAATGGCCGCCCGCAATGTGCGATCGCCGGTTTCCACCGGGACGACTTCGGCACCCAGCCGGTGCATGCGATCGACGTTCGGGGCCTGGCGTTCGATGTCGACAGCACCCATGTAAACACGGCAGGGCAAACCGACACGTGCGCAGGCGGCAGCGGATGCAACGCCATGCTGTCCCGCGCCGGTTTCTGCAATGATTCGTTTTGCGCCCAGGCGTTTCGCCAGCAGCGCCTGTCCAATCGCATTGTTTATTTTGTGCGCGCCAGTGTGCGCAAGATCTTCTCGCTTGAGCCACACTTGTGCGCCCCATCGTTCGGACAGACGTGGCGCGTAGGTCAATGCCGTCGGTCGGCCGACCCAGTTTTTCAGTTCCGAGCGAAACTCGGACTGGAATTCATCGGTATGCAAATGTTCAGCGATACCCTGCTCCAGGCGGTCAAACGCCGGCACCAGCGTTTCGGGAACGTAGCGTCCGCCGAACGGACCAAACCGGCCGCGTTCGTCCGGTAGTTGACCCGCTATCGAGTCATTGAGAAGCGTTCGCGCTTCGTCGGCGTTGATTACCGCACTCATGGTCTTCCCTGTCTGTAATGATTGGTAGCGTTATGGTTCGTAGCGGATCTGGCCGCAGCAACGAATGCCGCAATCTTTACGACATCTTTTTTGCCCTGTTCAGATTCGACCGCACTCGACACATCGACGCCAAAAGGCGCTACCTGCCGAATCGCTTCACCGACGTTTTCAATGTCGAGACCGCCCGCCAGAATCATGTTGCCACGATGCGCAATACCCGCAGCGATGGTCCAGTTCACCGTTTCACCGAAGCCGCTTTTCTGCCCTTCGTAGACGAACGTTTCCGGGAAAGTCATGTCATCGCGCACCGAACCCTCACGAATGACAGGCCACTTCTCTATGCCTGCTGCAACGTTCAGGTAAGAAAAATCTTCAGCATCGGTTTGCAAAACATCCGGGCAAAAAACGCTTTCTACTTCGTGCCACAGCGCAACGTCGGGATGCAGCATAACGGCAACGCGCCGAATGTGCTTCGGGATATCTGCCGCCAGTTGTCGCGCCTGCTGCGCACTTACATTGCGTGGCGATTTGGAAAAGAAAACAAAACCAATTGCATCTGCTTCGGCGGCGACCGCCGCCCGCACTGCAGCACTATCTGTCATACCGCAAATTTTGACCAGGGTCGCCATTTAGGATGCCGCCCTACCGGCCAGCAACATGTCGCGGATGAGCACATCCGGTTCCGCTGCACGCATCAGTGCGGTGCCAACCAGTGACGCGCTATAGCCCCAGCCCGCGACACGCGCGGCATCGTCTGCCGAGTGTTGACCGCTTTCTGCCACACAGGTTACGCCTTGCGGCAGCATTGATCCGAACCGCTCCAGGCGATCCGGATCCACGGCCAGGGTGCGCAGGTCCCGGGTATTGATGCCCAGCAGAAACTGGTTGCATGTCACTTTTTCCCGGTAGCGGTTGACCTCAAGTAGCTGCAGGGAGCGCTGCCAGTCGTCTTCATCAAAAGACTCGAGCAGCACGAAAAGATCATGATCAAACGCGCAGTCGAGCAGGCTGCGCACCCGTTCATCCGGGAGCATCGCTATAATCAACAGGACGCCGCTGGCACCGGCCGCTTTCGCTTCCTGGATTTGCACGGTGTCGACGAGAAAATCCTTGCGCATGACCGGGGTTTTTTCAGCCGCGACAGCGCGAACCACTTCTTCGAGATGCGCCAACTGCCCGTCAAAACGATCAGGCTCGGTAAGCACGGAAATGGCGGCGGCACCCGCTTTCGCATACATCCGCGCACGCTCGGCACGGGGTCCGGATGACGCTGCCAGCTCACCCTCGGCGGGCGACCGGTCCTTGATCTCTGCAATCAGATCGAATTCACCCAGCCGCAGTTTGT
This sequence comes from Woeseiaceae bacterium, assembly GCA_051007895.1. Taxonomy (GTDB): domain Bacteria; phylum Pseudomonadota; class Gammaproteobacteria; order Steroidobacterales; family Woeseiaceae; genus SZUA-117. The sequence goes on along the minus strand of JBPCYD010000018.1, from coordinate 1,779 downwards.
GTGCCGGCTTGTCAAGATCGCTCTCGGTCCAGGTCACTTTTGCGACCACTGCACGAGCAGCGCTGCTTGCCGCCATTTGTCTGAGAAAATCGCTCATTTGCCGTTGAAGTGTCGCCGGAAGTCGTCGAGAAACCGGGTTCCCTTATCGCTGTCGATAGCCTCGACCGCCATGGCAACACCGTCACCCGGATCTTTGGCCAGGCCGACTACCTCCAGCACGAGCGAGGTACCCATCACGAGTGCGTCCCTGTGCGCACCTTTGTCTTCTCCGGACAGTACGCGAGCCAGTTCGGCCGCATTGTGCGCCGCATCTCCGCCACGCAGGTCTGCCGGATCGCAGCGCTGCATCGCATAGTCTTCGGGTGCTCTTGTGCTTTCTTCGACAGACCCCGGGCGAACGTCAAACAGCACGAATTCGCCGGCCGGCGTCGCCTCATCCCAACCAGGCTCGCCGTGCACGACAAAGGCTCGCTCTATGGGCATGCCTGACAGGGAGTCCGCCATGAGTTTCGCTGCCTCGACGCTGAATGCACCAATAAGCTGGAACGGTGGCGCGGCGGGATTGGTGAGCGGTCCGAGCACGTTGAACACGGTGCGAACACCAAGCGCGCCGCGCACGGGCATGATCGCTTTCATGGCCGGGTGATAGGCGGGTGCGAACAGGAAGGTAAAATTCAGCGCGTTCAGGCAGTCGATGCTGGCAGTCTCATCAAGCGGCATTGGCATGCCTAAGCATTCGAGCAGGTCAGCACTACCCGACTTGCTCGAGACGGATCGATTGCCATGTTTAACGACGCGCGCGCCTGCAGCAGCCGCAAGCAAGCCCGTCCCCGTTGAGAGGTTCAAACTGCCGGAAGCGTCGCCGCCAGTACCCACCGTATCGACTGTCGGTGCGCCCTCGGGAATCATTGGATGCAGGGCGAGCTCGCGCATGGCGGTCGCAAAGCCGCGGATCTCTTCGGCAGTCTCGCCCTTCGCACGCAGTGCTGCCAGCAAGGCACCTGCCAGTGCTGGCTCAAGCTCGCCGTCAGCGAGATCGTGCATCAGGATCGCCGATTCTGTCGCGCTCAACGAGTTGCCGCTAAGCAAATGTTCGAGCATGCGTGAATAATTTCTAGCCATTACTTTTCATCCGTACGAAATTTTCCATCAGCGTGTCGCCTTCCGGCGTCAGTACACTCTCAGGGTGAAACTGCACGCCCTCGAGGGCAAGTGTTTTATGGCGCACACCCATGATCTCGCCGCGGTCCGTTTGCGCGGTGATGACGAGTTGCTCGGGCAGGCTAACCTCGTCTACGCACAGCGAATGATAGCGGCCGGCTTCGAAAGGCTGCGACATACCCGCGAATATCCCGCCCCCGTCGTGCGACACCATCGACGTCTTGCCGTGCATCAGTCTTTCCGCCCGCACGATGTCACCGCCGAGAGACTGCACCAGGCATTGATGGCCCAGGCACACGCCGAGCATCGGTATGTCTCCAGCAAATGCATCGATCATGGCCAGCGACTGACCCGCATTTTCCGGACGTCCCGGCCCGGGTGAGATCACCAGGTGTGTGGGTTTCAGCGCAACGGCATCTTCGACAGACAGTACGTCGTTGCGATGCACCAGCACGTCGGCGCCGAGCGCGGCAAACGCCTGCACCAGGTTATACGTAAATGAATCGTAGTTATCGATGAGAAGTATGCGCGCGCTCATAGCCCGTCACCGGCGATTTCCAGCGCCTTCTTAAGGATAGCGCTTTTGGCAAGCACCTCCTGGTATTCCTTGACCGGCAC
>JBPCYD010000017.1:0-8487 GCA_051007895.1 Woeseiaceae bacterium | reverse complement strand
ATTTCCTGGCTGACGATCATGGATCGCGTGGGCCAGTGGTGCCTGTTGGGTTTCGAGAAGTCGCGCGAGAAGATTGGTGAGTTTCGCGATCGTGCGGAAGGCAAGCGTCAGCTTGCCGCTCGGCAGGACGTCTTCGAGAAGGAAAAGAAACGCACGGCGGGCCGCAAGCCGCCGCGAATAGAGCCGTCGATGGCGACACTTGAGACGAGCGACCGCGCCGAGAAAGAAAGACAGGTGCCACTGTTTGACCCGCCGTCCGAGGGCGAGCTGCCACCGCTGTCCTTGCTGGACGATCCGGCACCGCAAACCAACGGCTACTCTGAAGAATCTCTCGAGGCAATGTCCCGGCTTGTCGAACTCAAGCTTCGCGATTTTGGCATCGAGGTCGAAGTGGTATCAGTTTCACCGGGCCCGATTATTACCCGGTTTGAGCTCGATCCCGCACCCGGCGTGAAAGTAAGTCAAATCTCGAATCTCGCAAAAGACCTGGCCCGTTCTTTGTCCGTGGTGAGCGTCCGCGTTGTCGAGGTTATTCCCGGGCGATCGTACATCGGCCTCGAGATTCCCAATGAAAACCGCGAGATTGTGACGCTTGGCGAGATCCTGAAGAGTAAGGCCTACGACGAACTGGCGTCACCGCTGACGCTGGCACTTGGCAAAGACATCGGTGGCAATTCCGTCGTGGCCGATTTGTCGCGCATGCCGCACTTGCTTATTGCAGGCACCACGGGGTCGGGAAAATCGGTTGCGATCAACGCAATGGTGCTGAGTTTGCTCTACAAGGCCAAGCCCGAGCATGTCCGACTGATCATGGTCGACCCCAAGATGTTGGAGTTATCCGTGTACGAGGGAATTCCTCACTTGCTCACCCCGGTTGTAACCGACATGAAAGAGGCCGCCAACGCGTTGCGCTGGTGCGTCGGGGAAATGGATCGTCGCTACCGGCTAATGGCTGCATTAGGCGTCCGCAATATCGGCGGCTACAACCGCAAGGTGAAGGATGCGATTGAAAATGGCGAACCGATTCCGGATCCAACCTGGAAGCCGCCGGAGTTGGAGGACCCCGAAAAACTGATTGAGCATCCGACCCTGACTCCATTGCCGTTTGTTGTAATCATCATCGATGAACTTGCCGATATGATGATGATCGTCGGCAAGAAGGTCGAAGAACTGATCGCCCGGCTCGCACAGAAGGCACGTGCGTCCGGCATCCACATGCTGCTCGCAACGCAGCGACCGTCAGTGGATGTTATTACCGGACTGATCAAGGCAAACATCCCGACTCGTATAGCCTTTCAGGTTTCGGCTAAGGTTGATTCCCGTACCATCCTCGATCAGATGGGCGCGGAAAACCTGCTGGGACATGGCGATATGCTTTATCTGCCGCCCGGAACCTCCCTGCCAACGCGTGTCCACGGGGCATTCGTTGCGGATCACGAGGTTCACGGCGTCGTGCGAAACCTGAAAAAGGCTGGATCGCCTCGCTATATTGATGAAATTGTTGATGCCCCTTCGAGTCTAACGCCAGGACTGACCGGAATCGATCCGATGCCGGCAGACCAGATAGATGCGGAGCAGGACCCGCTTTACGATCAGGCAGTGCAGGTAGTGATGGATACCAGGAAAGCGTCGATATCAGGCGTGCAGCGGCGACTTAAAATCGGCTATAACCGAGCGGCCAGGATGGTGGAGACCATGGAGGAGGCCGGGTTGGTTGGTCCGTTGCAGTCGAATGGTACCCGTGAAATTCTCGTTCCCACGCCTGGCAAGGAGTAAAAGGTGAATATTGCGCGGCGCTATCGGCTGTTCCTCGTTTCCTGCCTGCTTTGCGGAGTGGTGGCGAATGCCCAACAGGAAGACGACGACGCAGGTCGACTACTGGTCAAGGACTTTCTAAACAACGTCAATACGATGTCCGGTCGATTCGAGCAGCAGCTGGTTGATGCCAGCAACGCGATCATAGAAGAGTCGTCTGGCACGCTCGATATACGGCGACCCGGACAGTTTCGCTGGTCGTACAAAACTCCCTACGAGCAGATGCTGATTGCGGACGGCGTCAATATCTGGAGTTACGACGTGGATCTTGAGCAGGTGACCGTCAAGGGACAGTCAGACGCCCTTGCCAGCACGCCGGCCATTCTGCTCGGCGGCTCCAGTGATGTGCTGGACGATTTTGACTACGTCGGCAGTGTTTCAGACAGAGGAACCCTATGGGTGAGGCTGCGACCAAAGGATACGGATAGCGGCTTCAATATGGTCGAACTGGGTTTTACGGACGGCGAATTAACGCGCATGCTGTTTGCGGATAATCTCGAACAAACAACGCTGATCGCGCTGCTGGATGTCAGGTTCAATGAGCCGATTGATGATCGGCAGTTCGCCTTTTCGCCACCCGCGGGCGTTGACCTGGTCGGAGAACCGGTGCCCGAATCGCCCGCAGATCTCTGAATGTTGCCATTGAGTTATCCCGGGCGATGGAAAATTGCCGGTGCCCTGCTGCTGCTTGGCGTTCTTGCTGTTGCGATGATGCCGGCATTGTTTCCGTGGCCGGACAAACCGGGGGTGCGCTGGTTGCAGCTATCTGACAAGTGGCTACACGGCATTACGTTTGCCTTCCTGGCAGTCTGGTATTCTGGGCAGTTCGCGCGTCGATCTTATGGATGGCTGGCGATGGCACTCATAGCCTTCGGTGGGCTGATAGAGTTTTGCCAGTCGCTGGTGTCCTACCGCACCGCCGAGACCGGTGACCTTATCGCCGACGTGCTTGGCATCGGGGGCGGGCTTATCATCGCGTTCATTGGTGCAGGCGGCTGGAGCCTGCGCGCAGAGGACTGGATTCAAAGAAAGTTTGGCTGATCTATTTCAAAACCAGGCAGAACGGATATCACCCGATGCCGATGTGAATCGCCCGCTGGCCGATCGTGCTCGCCCGGCTTCATTGGATGGATTTTTCGGCCAGGAGCACCTGCTTGCCGCGGGCAAACCGCTGCGCACGGCAATAGAGCAGGGGCGAGTTCATTCGATGATTTTCTGGGGGCCGCCCGGCACCGGCAAAACAACCCTCGCGCGCATGATGGCGCACGCGACCGATGCACATTTTATTGCGCTGTCTGCCGTCATGGCGGGCATCAAGGAAGTGCGTGCAGCGGTACAGGAAGCGAAAGAATACCGGGAGGTCTACGACAAGCGGACGGTCCTGTTCCTCGATGAAGTGCATCGATTCAACAAATCGCAACAGGACGCATTCTTACCGTACGTCGAGGACGGCACGCTCACCTTTGTTGGCGCGACGACGGAAAACCCGTCATTTGAGTTGAATAACGCTTTGCTATCCCGTGCGCGTGTTTACGTACTCAAGTCGCTTGAATCTGCGTCGCTTCGTGCGGTGCTGGACAGGGCGCTGCGAGATGCCAACCTGGGCCTGACATCCGAGAACGTCACGCTGGACGATGACGCCGCCGAACTGATCGTGATGGCTGCAGATGGAGATGCGCGGCGCGCACTGAACCTGCTCGAGCTTGCTGCTGATCTCGCGCCAATCGAGGCGGGTAAGCGGGTAATTTCGGTTGCAATAGCCCAGGAAATTGCACAGGGTAGCCGGCGCCGTTTCGACAAGCAGGGCGAGTACTTCTACGACCAGATCTCTGCACTGCATAAATCGATTCGGGGGTCTGATCCCGATGCGTCACTCTATTGGTTGCTGCGCATGCTGGATGGCGGCTGTGACCCGCTTTACGTCGCGCGACGAATCATTCGGGTTGCTTCCGAAGATATCGGCAATGCGGATCCGCGCGCCCTCCGGCTATGCCTGGACGCCTGGGAGACATACGAGCGCCTGGGCAGCCCCGAGGGTGAGCTTGCGATCGCACAGGCAGTCGTGTTCCTGGCTTGTGCGGCCAAAAGTAATGCCGTTTATGAAGCTGCCAAAAGCGCCGCCGCCGACGTTCAGGAATTCGGCACGCTGGACGTGCCGTTGCATTTGAGAAATGCACCCACGCGCCTGATGAAGGATCTGGGCTACGGCAAGGATTATCGCTACGCACACAATGAAGACGATGCGTTGGCAGCAGGTGAAACCTATTTTCCCGAGGACATGCCGACACGTAAGTATTATCATCCCGTCCCGCGTGGTCTCGAGCTGCAGATTCGCGAGAAGTTGGCGGATATTGCCCGGCGCAATGAACGATCCAAAGACGCACAGGATGACGCAGCCAGGTGACGACCGGGCCTTTAGGATTAACGGAAGCAGGATATGATTGACCCCAAACTCCTTCGATCGGCACCGCAGGATGTTGCCAGCAATCTTGCGCGGCGCAATTTCGCCTTTGATGCTGAGGCGTACGCGGCGCTCGAGGATCAAAGGAAGTCTCTGCAGGTCGATGTTGAGACCTTGCGTTCTGAGCGCAACGCCAGTTCCAAGCGCATTGGTAGAGCGAAAGCGCAGGGCGAAGACATTGCTCCGCTACTGGCAGCAGTTGAAGATTTGGGAAAGAAACTCGAAGGAGCTGACGCTTCTTTGCAGGGTCTGATGGAGCAGTTGCGGGAACTCGAACTCGGTTTACCGAACCTTCTGCATGATGAGGTGCCTGTTGGTTCTGACGAGTCGGACAATGAGGAAGTGCTGCGTTGGGGCGAGCCGCGAACGTTCGATTTTGAGCCCGCCGATCATGTTGAGCTCGGTGCAAAACTGGGTTTGCTCGACTTCGACTCCGCCGCCCGGATATCCGGTTCACGGTTTGCAGTTTTGCATGGCTCACTGGCGCGACTGCATCGTGCATTGATTCAGTTCATGCTGGATACGCACACGGGTGAGCACGGTTACCAGGAAGTGTATGTACCGTACATCGTGAAAACCGATGCGCTCATCGGCACCGGCCAGTTGCCGAAATTTGAAGACGACCAGTTCAAGACCAATGATGATCCGCCTTTCTACCTGATTCCGACCGCCGAAGTGCCGGTGACCAACCTTGCGCGGGAGGGCATCATCGAGGCGACTGCCATGCCGACGAAATATGTCGCGCATACACCCTGTTTCAGATCCGAGGCCGGTTCCCACGGCCGCGATACGCGCGGCATGATTCGCCAGCACCAGTTTGAGAAAGTCGAGCTCGTGCAGATGGTGGAGCCGTCTGACTCTGACGATGCGCTGGAGGAGCTGACCGGGCATGCTGAAACCATCCTGCAAAAACTGAATCTGCCGTATCGAAAAGTCATTCTGTGCTCGGGAGACGTCGGCTTCGGTTCGCACAAAACATACGATCTGGAGGTTTGGCTGCCCGGACAACAGGCGTATCGGGAAATCTCATCGTGCAGCAACTTCGGCGACTTTCAGGCAAGGCGGATGCAGGCGCGCTGGCGAAATCCCGAAACGGGTAAGCCTGAGTTGCTGCATACGCTAAACGGTTCCGGGCTAGCGGCAGGCCGTGCGCTGATTGCGGTTATGGAGAATTACCAGCAGGAAGATGGCCGTATTATCGTGCCGGATGTTCTTAAGTCCTACATGGGCGGCGTCGACAGCATCGCTGTTGTTTAACGATATCTGTCATAGACAAAAAAAGGCCGGCAATTGCCGGCCTTTTTTTGTAACGACATTACACTGCCTAGTCGCGGCTCATGAACAACCTGAGCACGTACCAGAACATCAGCGCAATTGAGCCGAATAGCTGCATGGATGCAGCAACATATTTATCCTGCGGATAGTGGTGAATGATGTTTGAGGTGTCGTACAACACCGCGGCACCGGCAAAGCCGATCATCGCAACAGAAAACCACGTGCCCAAATGAAAGCCGGAAATCATGCTGAAAATGATGCCGACGAAGGCAAGTATGCCAACCCAGACCAGCATGCCCCGCAGGAACGAAAAGTCTTTGCGTGTGATCATGGCAGTCGCGATCAGACCGACGCAACCAAGTACCGTTACGCCAACTGCATCGTCAATCAGGCCTGGACGCATGACGGACGCAATGTAGAGTATCGGCGCAAATATCATCGCTTCCAGCCCGATGAAAAATGCCAGTGCCCCGTACTGGGCCTGGATCGATTGCACGCGGTGCGCAACATGTGTTGCACCCCAGCCGCCGAGAATGAACGCGCCAAAAATGAGCAACCAGATTTCATTGAGGCGCATTGCCATTGCCTGGGCTACACCGGCCTGGAACAAGTAAACTTCAATAGCGGCAAACGCGAGAATGGCGCCTACGACATGTGCGTAGCACTTCCAGATAAAGTTCGAGCGATCTTCTACTGAGGCTTCCGCTACTGGCGCCAGGTAGTTGACGTTCTGATTCATTCCGAATACTCCTGAGGTAATAATCTATTTGAAAAGTCTAACATTTCTGACCTGTACAGAATCTGTCTGGTTCCGCATTTTTGACAGGTTTGACGGTCAAAAGTGGGGTCCGGATCAGCAATATCAAGCACTTGCTGAATGCTCGGGTAGCAAAAAGAGCTCAAACTGTATTCGAGCGCCTAGCGGCGCACGTACTTCATGACTGCTCGAGGTCCGACCTCGGCGCCATAAATGTTGCCCGCGGCATCCACTGCGATGCCCTCCGCGGCACTCGTACCGGAATTGTCCTGGTCCGGTTCCGGGTCCGGGATAAAGGTCGTCACGAATCCGTCTTTAGCGCTGCCAATTCGAATACCGCGTTTCCACCCGGTATTGCGGCGCTCATTTGACTCGGAGTCTGCGGAATACAGAACGTCATTGTCGTCAATGAACAGGCCGCTGGGGCGCCCGAACTGGGTCCACGTTGATATCCACTCACCGCTCTGGCTGAAAATCTGAAGTCGACTGTTGCCGCGATCGCCGACGAACAGGCGGCCCTGTGAATCCATCGCCAGTGCGTGCGGGTCACGGAACTGGCCATGATCCCCGCCGGTTGAGCCCCATTGCGTGAGGTATTGGCCGTCCTTGTCGAACTTGATAATCCGATTATTGCCGCCGGCATCGTGGCCGTCGGCAACAAAAATGTCGCCGTTAGGTGCGACCAGCATGTCAGACGGTTTGTTAAACACGTCAGTGCCATCGCCCGCGACGCCTTCCTTGCCCAGCCGCATGAGAAGTTCTCCATCGGGGCTGAACTTCATGATGGTGTGACCGATGCCTTCGGGTACGGGTGCATATCCGACGGCGTCCGCGATCCACACGTTGTCATCGGCATCTACATACATGCCATGTGGCCAGGTAATCATGCCGGAGCCAAAGCTTTTCACGACATTCCCCTCAGCGTCGAACAGCATCACCGGATCGACATCGCTGCCAACACACAGGTTGGTGCCACAACGTTCTGCGATCCAGATATGTTTGCCGTCGTTGGCCGGATAGATTGCGCTGGTGGCTCCCCATTCGCGACCGTCCGGCAATTTCGCCCAACCCGCAACGGATTTATAGGGATTCGGCGCATTGTTTTGCGCGCAGACAATGCCGGTGCTTGCAAGTACAAAGAAGATTACTTGCAACGAATTTCTAACGAGTCTGTTCATGTTTCACTACCTTGTGAATATCAGATAACAAATGACGGTTATTGGTCAGCGAGCTGAGTCGATTGACGCGACAATTCGGTTTTTCAGCACACCCACGCCTTCCACTTCGATCTCAACAGTGTCGCCGGGTTGCATGGCACTTGTTGCGCCGGGTGTGCCGGTGTAGATGATGTCGCCCGGATGAAGCGTCACGTACTGGCTGATATAGCTTAAAACGGCGTGGGGGTTATGGATTTGATCGATTGAGCTTTGATCCTGCATCGTTTTGCCGTTTAACCTCGTTTGGACACGCAAATCGAGGTAGTTCAGCCCGGTTACGATGGCGGGACCGAGAGGCCCGAAGCCATCCGTACCTTTTGCACGGAACCACTGCAAATCATTGGCCTGCCAGGATCGCTCGCTAATGTCATTGCCCGCCGTAACGCCGAATATGTACTTGCCAGCATCGTCGAGGGAAACTTTGCTGGCTGTTTTACCGATAACGATTACCAGTTCGCCTTCGAAATGCACATCGTTGGCGTCGGCAGGATATTCTACATCCGTATCAGGGCCTGTGATTGTAGTCGGCAGTTTCAAGAACAGGGGCGGATACTCCGGAATGGGTCGGTTTTCGACGTGCGTCATGTCCTCGCGATGGCTGACGTAATTGTAGCCAACGGCGATGACTTTCGAGGGTTCTGCCGGGGCAAGTAAGGTTACGGCAGAAGCTGCCACGCTCTTCCCAGTCTGTTCGCCGCCATGCCAGGGAGCCCCGTCGAGCTGGCGAATCTGGTCGCCGTCCACTATGCCGTAATGCGCCTGGTCGTTCGTCGAGTAACGAACATACCGGGTAATATCTGCCGCCATTGAGGTTGCTCCGCTAAACACTATGCAAGCAAGCGCCGCCGCGCTAGCCACTCTTTTTCTTATCATTCGAATTCCCCCGAATTCTCGCCGCAGCCAGTATTCCAGGCTGTATCGGCTGCCTGCCCGGTTTGCATCGAAGTCTCCTTCCACCGGCG
>JBPCYD010000016.1:0-7873 GCA_051007895.1 Woeseiaceae bacterium | reverse complement strand
ATAGAGATTCGTAGGAGCGGCTTTAGCCGCGATTCCCTTACTCAGGAAAGGTATAACGGGAGGTAATCGGGTAACGCCCAATCCGCCCGCCCGGTCGAAAATGTTTCAGAGTTCGGTGCGGATTGATCTTTAGCACGACCGCAAACAACTACGCGATTCTACTCAGGAAAGGTATAGCGGGAAGTAATCGGGTAACGCCAATCCCTCCCAAATGCCCTGCTGGAAACCCGAATTCCCGGCGGCGCCTGTCGACGCTTGTATTCATTGCGCTTGACCAGCTCCAGCACGTGCACAACAACATCTTTATCGAAGCCACTCGCGACAATCTCGGCGACAGACATATCCTTTTCAATAAAGGCCTCAAGAATCGGGTCCAGCACGTTGTAGTCCGGTAAGGAATCGGTGTCCTTTTGATTGGGCCGCAGTTCAGCAGACGGCGGCCGTGTGATGACACGCTCCGGGATTACCTCGCTGACAGAGTTGCGATGACGGGCTAACGCATAGACCTGGGATTTGCTGCAGTCTTTGATTGGCGCGAATCCACCAGCCATGTCACCGTACAATGTGGCATAGCCCACCGCCATCTCACTCTTGTTGCCCGTCGTCAACAGCATTCGCCCGGACTTGTTCGAAATAGACATCAACAAAAGGCCACGGCACCGGGCCTGAATATTCTCCTCCGTGACATCCGCTTCCTGCCCCGCGAAAAGTTCCTGCAGCTGTTGCAGCGTTGCTTCGTAAATCGGCTCAATCGGAATGACGTCGTAGCGGACACCCAGCAGCGCAGCCTGCTCGGCCGCATCTTCCTGGCTCATGTTGCTGGTGTAACGGAACGGCATCATCACCGCCTGCACCTGATCCGAACCAAGCGCGTCACAGGCAATCGCCAGCACCAGCGCAGAATCAATGCCACCCGATAATCCGAGAATGATCCCGGGAAACCCGTTTTTGCGCACGTAGTCCCGCGTCCCGCAAACAAGCGCGTCGTAGTCGTTCTTGTCGCTCGGCAGGATTGGCGCAACGTCGCCGGAAAGTGGTGCAACACCCGCCGCATTTGCGGCAAGTTTGACCCGATAGAGTTCCTCTTTGAACGGTTCAGCGCGAAACGTAACTTCACCATTGGCAGCCATCGCAAACGAGCCACCGTCAAAAACGAGTTCGTCCTGCCCGCCAACCATATTGAGATAAACTGTCGGAATGCCGATCTCGCGAATCCGGTTTTGTACCGCCCGCTCTCGCTGCCGCTGGCTGTCACGCTCATAGGGAGAGCCGTTGATGGCAACGATTACTTCGGCGCCGGCCGCCCTGCTTGCGGCCGCAGGACCGCTTTGCCACAAGTCTTCACAGATATTAATGCCGACGCGGATGCCGTTCAGGGAAAAGACCGCCGCTTCCTTGCCGGCGACAAAATATCGTTGCTCGTCGAAGACGCGATAGTTGGGTAGCAAATTCTTGCGATAGTGTGCCAGCACATCGCCGTCTTTTAGAACGACACAGGCGTTGTAAATTTTGTCGCCGTCGTATTCCGGGAACCCGAGCATGACCGCAATATCGCGAATCGATTCACGAATCGTTGCGAGCGCTTCGTCTACCCTACGTTGCAGGCCTGAGTGGAACAACAGGTCTTCAGGCGGATAGCCACAGATACTGAGTTCGGGAAAAACCACCAGGTCGGCGCGCATTTCATCATGCGCTTGAGCGGCATGGTCGATAATTTTTTTGGTATTGCCCGCGACATCCCCAACGACCAGGTCCAGCTGCGCCAGCGCGATCGTGATTTCCTCATTCATGTCTTAAGGGTATCCCCAAGTAAGAAGAATGTATGCCAGCCGTCAGGCTGGGCGAGAAGCGTCGACCGGATTCTGCCGGAAGTCAGTTGGGCAGCAACTCCAGCATCTTGCTGCCGAGCTCAGCAGGCGACCTCACGGTAGCAACACCTGCCGCGTCCAACGCCTTGAACTTGTCGTCAGCCGTGCCCTTGCCCCCGGCTATTATTGCGCCGGCGTGACCCATGCGCTTGCCCGGCGGTGCCGTGACGCCGGCAATATAGGCGACCACAGGTTTCGACACTTCGGACTGGATGAACTCCGCTGCGGCTTCTTCATCTGTGCCGCCGATTTCGCCGACCATGACCACCCCGTCAGTGTCCGGATCCGCCTCGAAGAGCGCCAGGCAATCGATAAAATTCACGCCCCGCACCGGATCACCACCAATACCGACACAGGTACTCTGGCCCAGGCCATTCTGCGTGGTCTGATACACCGCCTCGTAAGTCAGCGTGCCTGAGCGGGAAACAACTCCGATCCTGCCCTTCTGATGGATGAAGCCGGGCATGATGCCGATCTTGCATTCGTCCGGTGTAATGATTCCCGGGCAGTTTGGCCCAATCAGTCGACAGTGATAGTCCGCCAGCGCAGATTTAACCTTGACCATATCCAGTACGGGAATGCCCTCGGTAATGCAGACAATCAGGTCGACGCCTGAATCTGCAGCCTCGAGAATCGCATCGGCGGCGAAGGGTGCCGGCACGTAGATCATACTGACATCCGCTCCGGTTTCGCCGACGGCCTCGCGCATCGTGTCGTAAACCGGTACGCCCAGGTGTTTCTCGCCGCCTCGTCCTGGCGTGACGCCTGCAACGACCTTTGTCCCGTAGTCGATGCATTGCTCGCTGTGAAACGAACCCTGATTGCCCGTGATGCCCTGGCAAATGATTTTGCTGTTCTTGTTAACCAATATACTCATTAGACGGTCGTTCCTGTTACCGTTTCGATGCAGCAACGGCTTTCTGCGCTGCGTCGGTCAGATCTACTGCCGCATTGATGTTGAGGCCGCTTTCGGCGAGCAGCTTGCGTCCTTTGTCAACGTTCGTTCCTTCAAGTCGTGCAATAACCGGCACACTAACGCCAACCTCTTTGACTGCGCTGATAATGCCCTCGGCGATCAGATCGCAGCGGACGATTCCGCCGAATATATTGACCAGAATCGCGGTCACGTTATCGTTTGAAAGAATGAGTTTGAATGCGGCGGCAACCCGTTCACTGGTCGCCCCGCCGCCAACGTCGAGAAAGTTGGCCGGCTCGCCGCCGTGCAACTTGATCAGGTCCATCGTTGCCATCGCTAGGCCGGCCCCGTTGACCATACAGGCGATATTGCCATCGAGTGACACGTAGTTGAGATCGTGTTCTGCGGCATCGCGCTCTTTTTCATCTTCCTGACTGGGATCGCGCATCTCCTCGAGCCGCGCCTGGCGAAACATCGCGTTATCGTCGATGTTGATCTTGCCATCCAGCGCCACGACGTCGCCGGCCGCCGTTACGATGAGCGGATTGATCTCGACCAGGCTTGCATCGCATTCGAGGTAGAGCCGGTAGAGTTTCTGAATCAAGTCAGCGAACTGGCGACTTTGCGTTTTATCAAGACCCAGTCCAAAAGCCAGCTGGCGAGCCTGGTAGGGCTGCAAACCGGCATCGGAGGATACGGCCACAGTCAATATCTGCTCCGGCGTGTCCTCGGCAACCTGTTCAATATCCATGCCGCCGGCAGCAGACGCGATGAACGATACTTTGCTGACTTCACGATCGACCAGCATGCTCAAATAAAGCTCACGCTCGATGTTCGAGCCTGACTCTACGTAGACGACATTGACCGGCAAACCTTCTGGTCCGGACTGGTGCGTCACGAGCATTGTCCCGAGCATGTCTGTCGCGAACTGGCGGACTTCTTCCGCTGATCGGGCGAGCTTGACGCCGCCTGCCTTGCCACGTCCACCCGCATGCACCTGTGCTTTTACAACCCACAGGTCCCCGCCCAATTCATCCATGGCGGCAACCGCTGCGTCGGCGGTACTCGCAGGTACACCCTTGGGTACCGGAATGCCGTACTCGGCAAAGAGTTGCTTTGACTGATACTCGTGAAGATTCATTGACAGTGTTTCTTCTGGCTTCCAAAAAAGTCGGCGTATTTTGGAGGAAAGCTACTTAAGACGCAAAAATAACAGCATTCATAGACTACAATCGGCGCTGGCCGGACCTAAGCCCGGCGACAGATGCGGAGAATATGGCCCAGTCACTGACAGATACGAGGATTCTGAGAAACGATTCCCCGCTGCAACGCGCCATCGACGAATCTGATCTGACCTGGCGCGTACTCGGCACACTTAACCTGTTTCGCCTGTTTATCGCGGTTATGTTGTTGGGACTGTTCTTCGCCGGTGGTGAACCGCGACTCTTCGGCGCCCGTTACCCGGCAATTTTCTCTGCGATGGCGGCTGCCTACCTCGTTTTTTCGGTGGTTACGGGCTTCGCCATCAAAGGGCGCTGGGTTAGCGCCGGCCTGCAAACGTATACCCAGGTCACGGCAGATATTTTCGCGATCGTGGTGTTGATGCATGCCAGTGGTGGCATCAGCAGCGGCCTGGGTGGCCTGCTCGTCGTCTTCGTCGGTGCCGGCAGCCTGGTGCTTCCGATGCAGGTTCCGGCCTTTCTTGCCGCCGTTGCGACACTTGCAGTGCTTGGCGAACAAATATTTTCGCAGTTAGGCGGGGCCAGCAACACCAGCAACTACTCCGCGGCCGGTATCCTTGGCGCGATCATATTCGCAATCTCGCTGGCAGCACGGCCGCTTGCCAGGCGCCTGCAGTTCAGCGAGGCACTGGCGCGCCAGCGCGGGGTTGACCTCGCCAACCTGTCCGAGCTGAATCAGTATATCGTCCAGCACCTGCGTGAAAGTATCGTCGTTGTCGATGCCGAAAATCGAGTGCGACTCATAAATGCCTCTGCTGCGCAGCTCCTCGGGGCACCGGCCGATAGTCACGGAACGAAAATAGCGGAGGCCTCCGCGGACCTGGCCGCGTACATTACCGGCTGGCGCAATAATCCGGACGCCAGCTCGCACACGGATCTGACGATGAGCGGCGAGGATGACTCGACGAGGATCAAGGCGCATCTCGCCCCACTGGGCAAAGGGGTGCAAAGACGGGGGCCGATCCTGGTATTCCTCGAGGACGCAAGCTTGATGAATGCCCGCGTGCAGCAGTCCAAGCTCGCCTCACTCGGTCGTCTTAGCGCGAGTATTGCGCATGAAATCCGCAACCCCGTCGGCGCAATGAGCCACGCCGGCCAGCTCCTTGCCGAATCGAGCGCATTGACCGAAGAAGACCAGCGCCTGACCTCCATCATCAGCACCCATGCGGAACGCGTCAGCCATATCATCGACAATGTGCTGCAGCTTTCCCGCCGCGACGCGAGCCAGCCGGAGCGATTTCAGCTAGGCCCGTGGCTTGCTGATTTCGTGCAGGAATTTACGCGAACGCTGGAATTACAGGAAGGTGAACTGAGTGCCGCCAACATTCCCGTCGACCTGGAAATTCGCATGGACCCCAGCCACCTTCGCCAGGTGCTCTGGAATCTCTGTGACAATGCCGTCAAATACGCCAGCGAAACCGGCGGTATTTGCGTAGAACTGCAGGCCGGCAGGACGGCACGCACCGGCCAACCCTTTCTCGAAGTTCTTGACCAGGGTCACGGTGTCGATGCCGCCACTGAAGATAAGATATTCGAGCCGTTTTATACCGCCCGGAGCGGTGGTACCGGATTGGGGCTATATATTTCGAGAGAATTGTGTGAGTTGAATCGCGCAACCCTCGTTTACCAGGCACGAGAATCCGGCGGCAGTATTTTCAGAATTGTCTTCGCGGACCCTGATCGCTGGGAGGCCGTAGAGAGTTAACGACGGGAATCGATGGATAAACCCATTGCACTGGTAGTTGATGACGAGCCGGACATCAGGGAGCTTTTGTCTCTGACGCTGGGCCGTATGGGCATTGAAACCGTTGCGGCGGAAGATGTTGGCGGCGCCAGGAAAGAGCTTGGCAACCATGCGTTCGACATTTGCCTGACCGATATGCGTTTACCCGACGGCGACGGCCTGGAACTCGTCGAATGGATGCAAAGCAACGCTGCAGGCATCCCCGTCGCGGTCATTACCGCCCATGGCAACGTAGAAACCGCGGTCCAGGCGCTGAAAATGGGTGCCTTTGACTTCATCTCCAAACCGCTGGATTTGCAGAATCTGCGTAACATCGTGGAAAACGCGCTCAAACTCGGCAACACCCGGGCCAATGAAGGCTCACGGCTCCTTGGCGAATCACAGCCGATGCATGAGCTCAGGCAGCTCATCGATCGCGTCGCACGCAGCCAGGCGCCCGTACATATTTCCGGCGAGTCCGGCACCGGTAAGGAGCTGGTCGCGCGGCTGATCCACGACAGTGGGCCAAGGAAAGACGGGCCGTTCGTGCCGGTCAACTGCGGCGCGATACCCGCAGAACTGATGGAAAGTGAGTTTTTCGGTCATCGCAAAGGCGCATTCACCGGTGCTGTTCACGACAAGGTCGGCCTGTCGCAGTCGGCCCATACGGGCACGCTGTTTCTCGACGAAATCGCAGATTTGCCGCTATCCATGCAGGTCAAGCTGTTACGCGTTATTCAGGAACAATCTGTGCGTCCGGTCGGCGCAGCGAAAGAGGAATCCGTCGACGTTCGAATTCTGTCGGCCACCCACAAAGACCTTGCGGGCATGGTGAAATCCGGCGATTTTCGGGAAGACCTCTTCTACAGGATCAACGTCATCGAATTACACGTGCCTGCGCTTCGCGAACGCGGCTCGGACGTGTTGCTGCTGGCCGAACACATTCTGCGGCGACTGGGTTCGTCGGCCGACAAGCTGGACGATAGCGCACGCAAAGGCCTGCGAAATTATGCATTTCCCGGCAATGTGCGTGAGCTTGAGAATATGCTCGAACGCGCGGTTACGTTGTCTGCCGGCGCACAAATCGGCGAAGCTGATCTGGCGATGCGACCGATGGAAAAAGAACCTGCAGGCGCAATTCCGGTGGGCACAGACCTTGGACACCAGATCGACGATGTACAGCGGCAGGCAATTATCGAGGCGCTTGAAAAGACGCGTTATAACAAAACCGCGGCAGCCCGCCTGCTGGGACTCACCTTTCGTCAGCTCCGCTACCGGATCAAGAAACTCGAAATAGAATAGCGTGCAGTGTAGGCGTGCCGCCGGTTGTGGCGATGTGTGACACTTTTTGTCACTTAGCGACAAAAGCTGACATAAATTGCCCTTGATGCGGCCCGAAAGGCACCGCCTGTACACCGCAATGAAGTCCGTTTTATCAATAAAAACAAATATTTATGATGATTCGGCCAGAGTTGGCACGAGGCTTGCTTTATAGATCCTACAGGCGGAATCGCCGTATTCGTTAACTGACTAACACTCTCATATTCACGGAGATTACTGAGATGAAGAAACAACAGGGTTTTACATTGATCGAACTCATGATCGTAGTTGCCATCATCGGCATTCTGGCTGCGATCGCTATCCCGGCTTATCAGGACTACACGATTCGTGCACAGGTTTCTGAAGGTCTGAACCTCTCTGGCGCTGCTAAAGCTGCAGTAACCGAGTACTTCCAGGACCAGGGCACTTTCCCGACGGACAACGCTACGGCTGGACTTGAGGCTGCTGGTAACATTGCTGGCAAATATGTATCTCAAATCGCTGTTGGTGCTGCTGGCATCGTTGAGGCAACGCATTCAAATACGAATGGCCGTACTGCCAATGCCAAGATCAACGCTGCAGTACTGCGTTTGACACCGGGAGATGCTGGCGGATCTGTAACATGGGATTGCGCTGGTCAGAATATCCTGAGTGGCAACGCTAAGTGGCTTCCAGCTGCTTGCCGTTAATGGCAGTGTTCGCTGCAAGGCCGGCCTGCGTGTTGTTGGCCGGGAAAGCGCCCTGGTCCTGGTAAAATTCAGTCGCAGCCGCTTTAGCACCACCCGTCAGGTTCAAACCTTCAGAA
>JBPCYD010000015.1:0-6076 GCA_051007895.1 Woeseiaceae bacterium | reverse complement strand
TCGCATCACGTGAGCAGTGGCTGTCGATTACGGGTGCAGGCTTTGCCAATGCCGGCGAAGCCAAAAACGCGCGCCGGCAGCTCGAATCCAATATTGAGGCGGTCGTAGGGTCCCAGCTTGAAATAGTACGGGCACAGCTGCCGGAAGAGTCGCATTCTGCGTTAACTGAGTTGCTTCGCTATGCAGCAAAGAATCTTACGGATGCAGGCAGATTGGAACATCCATTCACGGCGTGCGGCGCACTCGAGTCAATTCCGGCGGCGGCCGCGGATCAACGCGCGAATTGGCAGTCAATAGCCAACCTGCTATTAACCAAAGCAGGTACCTGGCGCAAGAGTATCAACAAGAACGATGGCTTCCCCCCGGGAGATGACGGCCAGAAGGATTCGCTTCTCGAATTGATCGCAATGCTTTGTGAGCGCCACGCGCTTCGTGAAAACCTGCATCGGACAAGACTATTGCCTGCTGCAGATTACTCCGATGAGCAATGGCGCGTGCTCACCTCCTTGTTTGACCTGTTGCCGCTGGCGGTGGGCGAGTTGCGCCGCCTTTTTGGCGAACGCGGTGTAAGTGATCACAACGAAGTTGCGCTGTCCGCGGGTCGTGCGCTTGGCTCCGCAGAGGATCCAGGTGACATAGCGTTGGTTCTCGATTACAAAATTCAGCATTTGCTCGTTGACGAAATGCAGGATACGTCATTCGGTCAGTATGAATTGCTGAAAAAAATTATCGCGGGCTGGAACCCGGGCGACGGGCGTACGGTGTTTTGCGTCGGCGATCCGATGCAATCCATCTATCGATTTCGCGATGCGGAAGTTGGCGAGTTCCTGCTGACGCGGAAAAACGGTATTGGCAATTTGCAGCTTGAACCATTGGTGCTGCGCAGAAATTTTCGCTCAGGCGAGCATATCGTGCATTGGGTAAACACGGTCTTTACGCAGGTCATGCCGGTTAACGACAACATCGCCATTGGGGCAATATCCTATGCGGAGTCCGTACCCGTACCGCAGCATGCCGATGCCGGAGAGTGCAGGGTACATAGCCTGTTTGACGCGGACAGTGGCGAGGAAGCTGAGCGAACACTGGCCGTCATTCGTGACTGCCTGCAAGATACCGGTAGTGAAAACGTTGCTGTGTTGGTGCGCAGCAGGACACAGCTTGCGGCACTGTTGCCGTTGTTACGACTGGGAGGCATCGAATACCAGGCAGTCGAGATTGATCGCCTGACCGACCTGCCGGAAATTATCGATGCGATGGCATTGACACGCGCGTTGTGCCACGAGGGCGATCGCCTGGCATGGCTAGCCGTGCTGCGTAGCCCGTGGATAGGCCTTAAATGGCAGGATCTGCACACGCTAACGTGCAACGACACCAGCCGCACCGTTTCCGAACTCCTTGCCGATGATGAGCGTTTGGCAGCGATGTCCGGGGATGGTCTCGCGCGCGTGCAGCGATTCCTTGAGGTGATAGTCCCGTATGTTCGACGCGCAGCAACCTGGACACTACGAAATCGCGTGGAAATGGCATGGTGTGCGCTTGGTGGACCGGCGTTGTTGTATGACGAGGAACAGCTGGAAAACGTATACCGATTCTTTTCTGTCGTCGAAAAAATCGAACAATTCGGAACGCTTGACGATGTTCGAGAGCTCGAACGAAGGCTGGACGATGAAAGGGTATCAAGCGTGACGACGGCGAGTTGCAGAGTACAGGTGATGACCATGCACAAAGCCAAAGGACTGCAGTTTGATCATGTGGTGTTACCAGGCTTGGGTCGTGCTACCCGGGGCGGCGACAAATCAGTGCTGAGCTGGCTGAATATTCCGACGGCAGCTGGCGGGAATGAAATGATTATCAGTCCGGTTGGTTCACGCACAGATGTCGAGAATGACCCCTTGCACCAGTTTATTGAAGCAACGGAAAAAGACAGGAATAAAATGGAGCTGGACCGGCTGCTTTATGTCGCTTGCACCCGCGCCGTCAAGTCGTTGCATCTGATCGGAAGTGTGGCGACAAGCGCAGGCGACAATGCGCTTAAGCGACCGGTCAGCGGGTCGTTGCTATCAAGACTGTGGTGCGCATTGGAGCGTTATTACGCTGATGCGCTGTCCGAGCAACCGGGTGCCACAAAAGACGCACAGGCAGACACGTCCGTTGATGGCATTTACGGCAACCCGATTTTGCGCAGGTTCGATACAGCGTGGTGCGCGCCCACGCCTCAAGGACACAAGGCATTGAAATTGATTGCACCAAATGCCGCTGACGAACCGGAGCACCCAGTGGAATTCTATTGGGTTGGCACGGCGGCACGCCATGCAGGCACCATTGTCCATCGCCTGTTACAGCGACTCGGCGAACGTGTTGCGGAAAATACGGATTTCGATCTATCAAGGGAAAGAGTCACCGTTCGTCGTTGGGCGCGCGACCTGGGTGTTGCGGAAGAAGATTTCGATACAGTCTGGGAACGCGCGCGCAGAGCCGTGGAAACCACCTTGAGCGACCCACGTGGCCAGTGGCTCCTGAGCGGCTCCGGACATTCAGAGCTGGCGGTGACGGGTGTGCTCAACGGTCGTCCGGAATCTGTCGTGATCGATCGCGTTCGAATAGATGACGATGGCGTGCACTGGATTGTCGATTACAAAACCAGTACGCACGAGGGGGGCGATTTGAATGGGTTTCTGCGCCAGGAATCCGACCGCTACAGGCCGCAGCTGCGTCGTTATGCTGAGGTATACGCGGCGTTGTCCGGTGCGGACGTGAAAACGGCGCTGTATTTTCCGTTGCTTAAAGCGTTTTGCGAGGTATCGACGACTGAATGAGGATTACAGAGATCCCTCAAAACGAAACGGCCGCATGCCTTTTTCATCCGGGCTTCCCAGGAATTCGAGTTGCCTCGTCACGGAGGGCGGAGCTTCCGGTCGCGCGCCAACGTTGCCGATCAAGCTGTAGCTTCGGTCGGGAGCAAGCGTTACGACTCCGTTAACTTCAAGCACGCCTGACGTGTCTGCCACGTCGCCCATGACAGTACCGTTATCGGTATAGAAATCCGCACGATAATCTCCAAGCTGCGCAGAAGATAGATTGGGCACAAAGAAATTGGTGACAGTAACACTGCCCTCGACGTCCGCCGGCAATCCATTGCGCATTTCCAACCGTGCGAAGTCGAGAGATAAATCGCCGCCAATGCCTGCTTGCTGAAATGCTTCATGCACCAGGTCCAGCGGCACCGATCCGGTCAGTGCAGACAGTGTTAGCGCCCCGTCCAGCCCGACTGCAACGTTCGTATCGATCTGACCGGCTGCTGGTTGTGCAGAGACCTGGTAGGCGAGCTGTCCGGTCAGGATTGACGCAGGCTTGATTTTCCAGGTCAGGTTTCTGAGATACGCTCCGCCGGCCAGGCCCTCCGCGGCGCTACCTTTCCAGATTGAACCGGAAATGCCGGTAAGGCTCAAATCTGGCGGCGCGAATTGCTTATAGGCGACGCGCGCGGGAAATGTCGTAACCAGCACGGCAAGGAAAACGATCAATCCGGCAATAATGTAGCGTTTCATATTCTCTTTCGAAGTCGCTTGCAGAAACGAGGCGTCAGTTGGGCCCGGTGTGGACCGGCTGGCGCCATGTTAGCGCTCAAGCGTAACGCTCGAATTGACCCGACCCGGGCTTTCGCTTGAGGCAATGGAAAAACTGCCGGACTGTACGCGAAGGCCAAACTGTCGATGCAGGTCACCGAGCCACAGCATCAAATCATCAAACGCGGCACTTTCGAATTCGACTCGAATGCCGTTTCCACCCGGTGTCGGTTGGCTCCGCTGCAATGAGCCATACAGGCCGCGTTGCCGCAAACTGTTGTCGACAATAACCACCAGCGACTGATTCTGGCCTGTCGCGGCTGGGCGCGCGTTGGCCGATGCCTGCACCTGTCCCTTCATCGGGCGTAATTCCGCGAGAGAGCGTTGCCACGTTGCCACATTCTCCGCAGCTCTTTTGTGCCCAGCGTCAAGTGGTTCCCAAATGCCAAGCCAGGCTGCCGCGAAAATGACAAACGCAATAGCGATAGCAACAAACAGGCGCTCTCGCTGATTCAACTCCAGGAACCAGTCTTTCATGAGCCCGTCACCTGTATCTGAATGCGGCTGCTGACCGTTTCACCGTCCTGATCGGTCGACTGAATGGTGGCCTGAAACTGGCTGTTTTGCGCGATAGCGCGTTGCAGTCCATCCAGCGTCGCCACGTCGGGCGCCGACACGCGCAGGTCAATAACACCGGCGCGGAAGCTTATGGCCTGAATTTTTGCACTCCGGTTCTGACTGACGGCACGACTCAGCTGCTCCATGGTCTGGAGAAACACTGGTGGAGATTCCACGTTCCCAATGCGTCGCCGCAAGGAATCCACGACCGCTGCCGGGTCGTCGACTTCCGGCGCGCCAGGCAGCATTTGCTGGTATTCAGCATTGAACATCTGACGCAGCTCGGTTTCCTGCCTGGTCAGAAGGTAATAGTCAGCGGCCTTTGCCCCAAGGCCAACCAGCACAAACGCGAGCAGCAACATGGCGGCTGTCTTCCAGGGCTTGAATAAACCGGCGTATTCTTTCTTTGCTGCGTATTGTCCCTGTAACAGGTTGATGCCGGCGCCTGTCGCGACGGTGACTGCAAGCCGCGGCATTACGCCGTCTGGAAGGAGTTTCACATCAACACTGTCAAGCTCGTGACGCATCGCGATCCAATCATGCTGGTAACGTTCGTCATCCCCCGGTTCGCAATAGACGAGGACATGTCGCGGCATCGCTTCGATCGGCACTTCCTCGTCCGTATCAGATTCAGATACAGCGCTGTCATCATCAAGCGCGCCGATGGCCGCGAGGGCGTCTCCCGGGCTGACTCCCTGCATGACCAGTTCGATATCGTTGCCATCGTTGATGAATACGAATTCGCCGGCCAGCAACATGCTGATGGTGCCGGGAATTCGGGCAAGGCCGTAACTGTCCGCGATGACGGAGTTTGGCAGGATTCCGGCTTCGTCCAGCCAGGTCGTCCATTCCTCCATGCGCTCGTGGCTAACGACACTAACCGGCGTTCTGCCGCTGGATCGCCGCGTCCCGGCAGCAAAATGCAGAGATTCGATGTCCTCCGCGAGATACTCCTCGAGTGCAAACGGCAGCGCGGCCTGGAGCTTGGCACCTTTGACAGGAATGTCGACACTGGTGGTCAGAACTTCCGCACTCGGCACCAACACAATGACGTTGCGGTCCCGGATGTCATTGACCGCTTCAGCCAAGGTACCCTGTACGAGTTGGCTGCGACGTGCCCCGGAAGAATCCACGGCCATCCACTGCGGCAGCTCGTTCGCGTTGTCACCCAGGCGTATGACCAGGTATTCGGACATGTCAGGTAGTTCCCAGGCTGCGCAGGATCGGTGTTACGTTTCCCTGCTGGCCGCGTAGCAGCAACGTGTTCATCGTGACGCGCACGGTATCAATCTGTACGACGACCTTCAATTGAAAGTGCTGCGTCTCATCATCGAGGATATTGTTTATCACATCCGGTGTCACAAGTGGTGCGAAAGAGCTCTCGATATCGGCAAAGCCTGCGCTTTCCCGTTCGGCCAGCAGGCCTTCCACATCCGCGGTGGTCATATTGGCGTCCAGAGACAGCAGCACAGGGGCTGTCGCGGTGTTCACATTGATCTTCGTGGGTCCCGGCAGCGCCGTGATGTGAGGCTCCAATACTTTGAACGTCGCGCGATCCATACCTTCGATTGCCGCAAGCTCTGAGATGCTGGCGAGCGGCAGATTCGGCGTTCGGTAGGGCGGTATCATGCCCGTGTAAATGGAGTCTTCGGCGCCGTCGGGAAACGAGGGTTCGACATCGCTGTCTATCCAGTCCGCCGTAATTCCTGCAAAACGCGGATCCAGTCCCAGTGCGTTTAGAAGGCGCCGAAACTGGTTGAGATTCTCTTCATCGATTTCGCCGCGGTCGTCGATCAGATTATTGACGTTGAATCGACCCTGCAGGTCTTCGATGTTGCCAAATACTTCGCCACCTTCAATAGGTAAACCTGGCAGATCTGAAGCCCACAGCT
>JBPCYD010000014.1:0-45700 GCA_051007895.1 Woeseiaceae bacterium | reverse complement strand
AGTCTAAAATGAGTCGAAACGACCGGGCATGACCAAAAGCAGTCGCTGGCGACCATTTCGGCTCAGTAGTGTCCGCGAGTGTTTGGCTCACAAAAGATTTAACCAGAAACCTCGCTTCAGTGATGCTTTCGGAAGGGGACGAATTGAAGAGTTTTTTCGGCATCATCTTGCTGATTGCGCTGCAGCCAACCGCGACTATGGCGTCACCTGATATCAAGGTCCGAAAGTCTGTCAACAACGCGTTCGCGATGATAGACGATCCCGTGGAATTCCAAGTGCAAGTGAGCAATATTGGGACCGAAACGGCTATCGACGTGCTGATCGTCGATCAGTTACCGGCGGAATTGCATATTCCAGACGGCTTAGCCGCATTTCCGAGCATTGGCAACTACGATTCAGCCAGCGGTGAATGGTTTATCGGCGATATGATAATTGGATCGACCGCAACACTCGTTATCCCCACGGTCGTAAGTGCTCGCCAACCCCTGCAATGCATCGTGAATTCAGCCAGATCAGAACCTGGGGATATTCATATCGACAACAACGAGTCGAGAGTAGCTATTTATGAAAATACTGGTTATCGATGTGTTGATGTCAGGCCGTTCTCCAACATCTTTGCCGGTACATCAATTTTTTCATCTTGCGATGCACAAGAATCGTACTTTGGGTCGATCGATATTCGAAATTTTGGGCCGGATGCTGCACGCGACGTTGTCGTATCCTTTACGCAAACCCCAGTCATCGGCGCGAACATTCGTTTCGACGATACTCGTTGTGAAGAGTCAGGACTCAATGTTTGCACAGTTGCCGAAATCCCGGCCGGGCAATCTGTTTCATTGAACGTCACATCAAATGCGTTTCAAAATTATACGGATAGTAGCTATCAGCTGGATGTCTTAGTTTCGACGATTGACGTCGACTATGCGCCGGAAAATAATTCCCTCGAGACTGTTTTGCCAGTGCGTGGCTTTTCAAGTTGTGAGAATACTGAGCCCAGCACCGTCGCCGGTCCAGATGGATCTGGGTGTTTCATTGCTACAGCGGCTTACGGGTCATCTTTGGATCCGCGTCTGGAGAGTCTGCGTGACTTTCGCGACCGTTTTATGATGACCAATCGCCCCGGTCGTGCATTGGTTGGCTTCTATTACAGGCACTCGCCACCGCTGGCAGATATCCTCGCGGAACGCGATTGGTTGCGCGCCATTGTACGCGGGCTGTTAATGCCGATATTAGCAGCGATCAACTACCCCGGAACGACGATGCTGCTAGTCTTTAGCCTGTTTGCCGCGGTTCTTTTACGGCGCCGGCGAGTTGCGCTCGTTCGGACTATAGTCAGATAAAGAAGCCCAGATCGCGCATGGCGAAGTTGTCGATATTCGGCGCGACCATATCAAGATCGAGATCGTCGATGCCGAACCACTTCGCCAGAGTCGCAGCATATTGATCTGCCGAGGTCGTGGGTATCATTCTGCCACCGCCGACATCGTCATTGCTGTCAAGTGCCAGGTCCGGATAGGTGCCGATCAGGTTTTGCCCCTGGATTGTGTCTCCCATAACCATTTGCACACCGCCCCAGGCATGGTCCGTGCCATCGCCGTTTGAGGTGAGGGTTCTTGCAAAATCGGACTGAGTGAATGTGGTCACACTGTCCGCGATATTGAGTTCGACCATGGCGTCATGGAAAGCTGCCATCGAATCGCTGATACCGCCGAGCAGACCGGGCTGATTCATGACCTGGTCGTCGTGCGAATCGAAGCCGCCGGTCGCGACGAAAAATATTTGTCGCTCCATCATCATTTCATCCCTGACCGCAATCAGCTGGGCTACTGTCTGCAGCTGATTGCCGAGCTGCGAGGCAGGAAACACGGTATTCAAGGTAGGAGCGAGATCGAGAGCGCCGCTGACAAGATCAACAGTGTCCACAGCGCGTTGCTGCACTTCGGCAAACCCACGTTCGTAGACCGTTGGGTGACTGGCGGCGAGCACACGCTCGAATGCCAGTCGCTGCTGATAGAACAGGTCATTCGGATCGCCGGAGTTGGTAAAACCTGTAAACGGCACCGGCCCTGTGTTACCCATGACATAGGCAATCGTTTCGTCCGCCGATTGAAACAGCGAATTTCCAAACAGGGACACATTGGTCGCGAGCTGCTGATTGACGACGTTCGTACGGATGAGATCGGCCACACGCCCCGCCCAACCGGTGTTGCTCGTGGCAAGGCCTTTTAGCGATTGCCATTGATCCTGCTGGTCGTTGTGAGAGAACAATTGCGGTGGCAGCACAGCGGAACCGTTCATATAGTCCGCCTTTAAAGTGGGCTCAACCAGCGGTCCGACGTTGTTAATGAATGCCACTTTGCCGGTCTCGAACAGATTCTGAATTCCGCCCATGGACGGGTGCAGACCGTAGTCCGTGCCATCCGATGTTAACGGGTTGATCGCCAGGATATCCTGTTGCGCGACCGCCATATTCTGCCGGGATGCCGCATATACGTTGTACTCTGCGTTGCTGCGCGGAATCAGCATGTTGTAGGAATCGTTCCCACCAAACATGAACACGCATACCAGCGCTTTGTAGTCGTTGAACGGTGCTGCCACACCCATACTTTGCGAAAATGCCATCCCCGGCACATGGGCAAACGTAGCGCTGGCCGCGGCTGCAGCACTGGTTTTTTTGAGAAAATCGCGTCTGTTAATCTTTTTCATGTCGTCATCCTAACGCTGGTACGCGAATTCGGGCGAAGTCACAATGAAGTAAATCGCTTCGGCTGCAAGTGCTGCGTCGTTACCCGGCAAAGCAATTCTGACCCTGTCTATCATCTGTACCGTCTCGGCCCGCAGCGTTGCTGAAATTTGCCCGCCGAGGAGTTTGTCGACCACCAGGTCGACGAGCGCGTCTGTATCATCAGCAACCGCAATCTCTTCAGCGATATCAATTAATACGTCATCGGCTCCAGGATTGGGCTCCTCTGAGTTCCAGTTGAATGCCAATATGAAGAAGTAGTTGGTAATAAAAGTATTCTGGTACTCGGTTGCGATCTGCAATTCGGGCGCAACGAGGCCGGAGTTTCTAATCTCGCCGGCAGGTGCGAAAAACGGGCTGAAGAAGTTAAACACGGAGGGCGACTGCATCGGCCCCTGACCGAAAATAATATACGCGGGGGCAAGCGGAAACACGCCGCTTTGAGACGCCGCGTCATAAGCGCGCCACAACTGCGTAAGACGTAACAGTGGTTCCTTTATTTTGCCGTCGATCTCCATCGGCATGTCAGGTCTTGCTTCGTCATCCAGTAATATCGCCTTTACGACCGCGCCCAGGTCTCCGCGAACGCCCGCCCCGTTGTCATTAAAGACGCTAGCAACTCGCTGCACGTAACCGGGCGACGGGTTGCTGGTCACCAATCTCTGGATCAGCCGGATTGAAACGAATGGGCCAACGTTCGGATGAATGAAAATATTGTCGAGTGCCGCCTGCAGATCCTGATCGCCGGTTTGTCCTGCCGGAATAGTCTCGTTGTTCAGAACTTTCTTCTCGCCGGTGTCATGAAAATCAGGATAAAGCTGCATCGGCACGGTCTGGTTATTGTCGTTTTGAAAAGCCTGCTCAAACGTGGGTGCACCCGCATAGTTCCAGCCCGTAAATACGTGCGCGAAGCCTTCGATAATTTCCTGATCGTAGGTCGGAATAGGTTGTCCCAGGCCATCGAGTCTTTCCGTACCATCGAGATTCAGTTCAACCAGCCCGATTGAAAACAGCTGCATCAACTCGCGTGCATAGTTTTCATCCGGCCGAATGTTCAGCGTCGGGTTCGGTTTCTCGTTGCCGAGCATGCTCAGGTAAACACCCATCGCCGGATGCAATGTAACGACATTGAGAAGGTCCCGATAGTTTCCAAACGCATTGATCGCCAACTGGTCATGAAAATCAGCAACCGCATACGGTGCGCTAATCAGGGCACCCAGCTGCGACACGACCGCGATTTCCGACAAGGCGAATGCCACCCGTTGACGTAGCTGATCAGGCCCGTCGATAACATTTCGAAACCACACATCGACGCGATCGGCGTGCAGCTCCCCGACAAACTGAGGCCGCGGCAGGCTGCGCAGGTAGGGCAACTGGAGCGATGCAGGTGTCTGCATCTGCTGGTCAATCCAGGCATCGAAGCGGACGTTGATAACGTCAGCCGCAGCATCTGTTGTCGCGCCGAAACTAGCCTGGTTCAAAAACTGATAGGCCTCTGCCGTGCTAATTGGTGGTGGCGGAGGTGGCGGTGGCGGTGGCGGTGGTGGCGACGCACCCCCGGACGACCCGCCACAGGCCGACAATGTCAGCAATAGTGCGGCGGTCATGGAGATAAGCTTCGTTTTGTTCATTTCTGCCCTTCCTGGACGGACTGCTTTCGACCGGGTCCACTGCTATCTTAATGATTGCAGATAGTCCATCTGCTCATCAGTTAACAGATTTCGCAATCGGATTAACATTGCTACCTGCAGCTGTTTGACCTGATTTTCCGCCAACAGTGCATCTTCTATGCTCTCCAGCACCTTTGCCTCGTCGACCGGCGATTCATCCAAATCCGCCATAGCCTTCTGATACGCCTCACGCAGGTCCCACTCATGTTCGGCGACTGATGCCTGGACTTCGACCACCGCCGCACGAATCGCGGTGAACTGCTCCTTGCTCAGGTTTAATTCGTCCTGATGCTCAAGAATGACGTTCGGCGGAAACAGCTTGCCCTTGAACACATCATTCTGGGGGCCCGATCCCTGGGCCATGGCACTCGTGGCCAGAAAAAACAGCAATATTCCAGCCGCTGACAGCACACATTTCTTTCCCTGTCTCATAGTAACGATCCTTCATAGAGTTTGGTTGACTCGTCCAGGAGCGGAATTCCCTGGTATATGTCAAATTGATGTTCCGGCATCAGTGCATCGCTGGGAGCCGTCCAAGAGGTTGAGTTGAGCAGTGCATCGGCGATGAAGTAGTCATCAGCCAGATCCGCCTGCTGTGCCGGCCAAAGTGCGATCGTCACCGCTATCAGGGCAATCGCCGCAGCCGCAATCGCACCGTAACGTCCGTAACCGCTGCCCGATTCCGCTATATGCGATTCTGCAATCACCCAGGTTTCGTCAAATGATGGCGTATTGTCTTTCTGCGCCGCATTCGCCGCTTGTTTCAGCTTTTCCCTGATTTCCCTTTCGTTCATTCTCTTCACTCTGCCGGATTAAGTTCAGCCAGTTTTTCGGCTAGCGCTTTTTTCGCCCGGTCGTAATGCACCCGACCGGTCCCCAAACTAACGCCCATCACTGCGGAAGCTTCCTCGATCGTCATGTCTCTGATGAAGACGAGCTCGGTAATGTCCCGCTGGCGTTGCGGCAGTGTTACTACTGCCTCCCAGACCCTATTCCAGTTGTGGTGATCATGATTATCCTCCGTGGAATCGTCTTGTTCTGTAGTGAATTTGTCGATCAAACGTAAATGTTTGTTGTCCCCACGAAAACGGCTTCTCGCCAGGTTTTGCACTACACCGAATACAAACGTCTTCAAGGCAGATTTATTGTCGAATCTGGCGCGACCGCTCAACAACTCTACATAAGCCTGTTGCATCAGATCCTCCGCAGTCGCCGCGTCAAAACCACACCTGGAGAGGGCCCAGCCGAACAACTGGCCGTGTATGGCTTCCAGTTCTGCTTTGGATACGTTTGGATTTTTTTCCAGCGCATCATGATCCCTCATAAACCCTCCAGAAAGTGGGTGGCCTACAGGGAAGATGCATATGACATGTGAATTGGATTAGTTTTTTTGACTACCGGACCAGGCAATCATCAACGCCAGGAAAAACGGCAGGAGTCGCTCTGCGACATCTCCCGGCGTGCCGGGAAGAAACGAGATCAAAACAGTGAGGCCAAAGCCTGTGACCATCGCAGCCAGGGTTGCAGCTGCAGAAACTGATCGCCCAAGTAGGCGCACGATCAGTATGGGGCCAAATGCCGAACCTGCCGCGGACCAGGCAAACAGGACACGGGAAAAGATGTCCGCACGCCACACCAGTGCCAGGGTCGTCGCGAGAACAAGTACTACCAGCACGGTCGTGCGAGTACTCGTGAGTCCACTGCTCTTGCGCCCGTCGGCGAGATTCCAGTCATAAGAGATCGCGGATGCAGCAACCAGTAGCTGGCTATCTGCCGTCGACATGATCGCCGATAACACCGCTGCCAACATTACACCTGCGATCACTGCGGGCAATAGTTCCGACGCGACATGGAACAACACCTGTTCCGAATCGCCGATATCGGCAAACAGAACTCTTGCACTCAGTCCCAGTAGTAACATGCCAGCATAGACAATTGCGGCCCATCCCAAAGCGATTACGCGTCCTTGCCGCAATGCACGAGCGTCCTTCAGCGCCATAAAACGGTTCACGACGTGCGGTTGCCCGGGATAGCCCGCACCAATTCCGAATAGTCCGAGAACAAAGAAAACACCAACCATCATCCCGCCACTGACGGGAGAACCGGCGGAACCAAGCGACGCCAGCCCGTCCGCGAGTGGGCCAAATCCGCCGACAGCGGACAAGGCGACGAGCGGCAAAGCAACGCTCGCAACTACCATCAGGATACCCTGCACGGAATCGGTCACACTAACCGCCCAAAAGCCGCCGAGCAGTGTGTACAACAGCACGATGCCTGCACCGATCATGATGCTGCGCTGTTTGGAGAGGTCGAACACGGATTCAAACGCCTTGCCGGCAGCCTCGAACTGCGATGCGATGTAAAACGTGAAGCAAAAAACGATAATCAGCGCGCCAATACGCAGAATCAATTTGCGACTGGCGCCTGTCGAAGACGGTGCGACAACCTCGCTCAGGGTGACGGCACCTTCATTGCGCGCCAGCCGACTCAGTCGCGGTGCCACCCAGAGCCAGTTCAACAGGAAACCACCGACAGTCGACGGAAACAACCACAGCGCCGGGAGCCCCCAGGCGTAAGCGGCACCACTGACACCAAGCAGGGTCCAGGCGGATGACGAGCTGGCCGAGGCACTGATTGCGGCGACCCAGGGGCCAAGCCCTCTGCCTGCCAGAAAAAAATCCTCGACACCTTTGTTCCGTGTCCGCGCCCATAATCCAACGCCAATCAGGATGGCGTTATAAGCGACGAGTGTGACGAATACCGAAGTCGTGCTGTCCATCGGGACAATGACTACTCTTCTTCGAGCCGGTTGTGGTCACGCAGAATTGACGTAAGCCTGTCGTGATCAATACCCCTAACGGTGTTGCCCAGGTTGCCGGTCATGTCGCGTCCCGCAACAAGGGCATTCGTAATCGCTTCCTCGGTCGCCTGCACCGTTGCCCGGAACAGCGGGCCGGTGCTCTGATTCGCAAAAGTATCGATGGATAGCCCTGCATTCGTCTGGTTTGCCTGCTCATTTGCTGTAGAAAAAGCGATAAAAATGTCGCCGGACCCATTGCCGGCGATGCTGCCCGTGCGTGAGAGACCAAGGGCGGCCCGTCGCGTCAGCCGCTTCAGCTGATGCGGCATGAGCGGCGCGTCAGTCCCGACAACGATGATGATTGACCCGGTTTCCTCATCTGCGGTTGTGTCGCCGGAAAAAACCATGTTATCGCGTAGGATTTTACCCACCGGTACGCCGGCAACAATCAGATCATCGCGCCGACCGAAATTAGCCTGGACCAAAACGCCGACTGTATAGGCACTGCCCGCAGCATTAGTCACCCTTGAGGAGGTGCCGGTACCACACTTGAATTCAAAACAGTTCATCGCCGTGCCGCCACCGATATTGCCTTCGGCGACGGGTCCACTCTGCGCAGATTCAATTGCTGCAGCAGCGTGTTTCGGCCTGACGTGAAATCCGTTGATATCGTTCAGATAGCCGTCCCATGTTTCGGCAATAACCGGCAAAGACCACCAGGCCCCGCTCGAATCGGCCGCGCCATTCTCGAAACGCCAGCGTATCGTGCCTTCGTGCACCGCACCAACACTATGCGTATTGGTGATCATGATCGGGCCTTCTATGAAACCGGATTCCTCGACCCAGGTTGTTCCCGTCATTTCCCCGTTTCCATTGAGCGAAAACCAGCCGCCAAATACTGGCCTGTGATTCGTCTGCCCGCCACGCGGCAGGATCGCGGTAACGCCGGTTCGAACGGCCTTTTCGTCGTCCAGATCGGCGATAATCGTCTCGAAACCAACGGTAACGCCGGGAACGTCTGTTATGGCGTTGTACTGGCCGGGCTCACCGTCAAAAGGAATTCCGAGGTCTCGTGAACGCGGGGCGTCGTCGGCAGCGACGCTGACCCATGGCAAGAACAGAAGCGTACTAATCAGTGTTTTCATTCGTCGTGACCATGTTCGGTAGTGAGTGGACTCAGGTAGCTCGGATCGGAAATGCCGAGTTTGCGCATCGCTATCCCCGTCAGGCACTCATAGAGGATGCGATTCGAATTTTGCGCCGTTGTATAGCCTGGGTCGACCAACGGATTCAGCTCGACCAGTTCAAACCCGACAATGTGTTTCGATGCGCAGAGCCCGCGGACAATTGGAAACGCCTCGCGCGTTGTCAGTCCACCCGGTTCCGGGGTTCCCGTGCCCGGCATGTAGGCAGGATCCAGTACGTCGATATCAAAGGAAATAAAGATATGTTCCGGCCCGTCTTCGAGGGCTTCCCTGAACACCCGATCTTTGACTGCATCCCAGCCGTTCTTTTCTATCTCGGCCATCGGGTGATAGCGCAATCCTTCTCGTTGCATCCACTCGAACCCGGACCTGCCGGGCCAGGAACCTCGCAGCCCGACCTGGATAAAGTTTTTCCCCGGCACAAGCTTTTCGTTGAACAATCGACGCACCGGCTGTCCGTGCGACAGTAGGTGCGATCCGCTGTCACTGGCGTCATAGTGCGCATCGAAGTGAATTACGCCGACGTTGCCCACGCCATAGACATCGACGATGCCGGCAACGTCGGGGTACATGAGGGAGTGATCGCCGCCGACGATCATGGGAATAGATCCTGCTGCTGCAACCTCGCGCACCATCGTGCGAATGTGATCGAGGCTGCGCTCCAGGCTCAAGTGATCGACGTTCACATCGCCATAATCAACAACAGTCAGTTCGTTGAACGCCGAAACCATCGTGTGCATGTGCGGCAAATTCGACATGCCGGTGCCACCGTAAACAGTACCAGTGCGCAACGCGCGTGGCCCGTACGCAGCGCCGCGGTAGCCTGTGCCGGTATCGAGGCCGACGCCCATAATCGCGACGTCAACGTCACCGGCCACCAGATCCTCCGGCGTCATCGCAATTGGCAAATTGAAAAACGTGGGAATACCATTCTTTGGTCCCGCGCGCAGATAGCGATTGACATTGATGGGTCCGTCATCCCTCGGCGTGTCGAATTCTTTTGGGCGCAGCGTTTTCCAGCTATTGAAGCCGCGATCTTCGGTATTGAGCGGGATCGTCGCCATATCCGTCTCCGGATTAAACGCGTTTAACTCCTGGACGCGAATCATCGCATCGATATAGCCCTCGATCTCGTCTGGCGTTTTGTTTATGAAGCGATCGAACAGCCGCTCGTGTGAACCTGCGAATTGAAAAATTCTCGGGCCACGCAGGAAATCGACTTTTTCCTGATCGATGTTTTCAACTTTTGAGGCCAAGCTCTCGGGAAGATCCACCGGCTCGAATTCTTCTTCCTGCGCGAACATTCGCGGGCCTGTCAGCAAAAGCGCGGCAACCATGACCAGCGGTAAGAATTTGTATCGATTTGCAGGCGTCATCCGTTGCTCCCCCGAAACACATTGCGCGACACACCAACTAATGAGCAGGAATGATAACCGGGATTGACGTGTTAATCGGCGATATTTCCGTTACCTTCGTTTCTGTGAAACGGAATAAATGGCAGTTCTGGATTGATCGCGGCGGCACCTTTACCGACGTCGTTGCACTTCGTCCGGACGGCAGCCTGGAGACTGCAAAACTGCTCTCTGACAATCCGGAACACTACAAAGACGCGGCTGCTGAAGGGATTCGGCGCTTTATTACGGGAACTGACGTAATCGAAGCCGTCAAAATGGGGACAACGGTCGCGACCAATGCACTTTTGGAGCGTGCCGGCACGCCAACGGTGCTGGTCGTTACGCCGGGTTTCGAAGACGCACTTGCCATCGGCTATCAGAACCGCCCCGACATTTTTGCGCTGCACATACGTAAACCGGAACCAATATATGACAGGATTCTGGAAGCGCAGGAGCGAATCGATGCGCGAGGAAACGTGGTGTGCGCACTGGATAAGACGCATATTCGTGAATCTCTGCAGCAGTGCCGCAATGCCGGTCTAAGCGCCGTTGCCATCTGTCTTGTGCACGGTTATCGATATCCTGCTCATGAGCGCGCAATTGCCGAAATCGCAGCCGACCTGGGCTTCAACCAGGTATCCGTTTCACACGATGTCGAATCGCTGGTTAAATTTGTCAGCCGCGCCGAAACGACGCTCGCCGACGCTTATCTGACGCCGGTGCTCAACAGCTACATATCCGGTTTGCGGTCGGAACTTGCAGGTATCGCAGCCCCCGGACGCCTTCTATTCATGCAAAGTAACGGTGGGCTTACCCTTGCCGATAAATTTCGCGGCAAGAACAGTGTGCTATCCGGGCCGGCGGCCGGCGTCGTCGGAATGGTCGAAACAGCCTCAATGGCGGGGTTCCAAAAGCTCATCGGATTCGACATGGGCGGTACGTCAACGGACGTCTCCGCCTGGAGCGGTGACTACGAGCGAAGCAATGACTCGGAAGTTGCCGGCGTTCGCCTGCGTGCACCGATGATGAAAATCTATACGATCGCCGCCGGTGGCGGATCTATTCTCGATTACCGGGACGAGCGTTTCCAGGTCGGCCCCGGATCTGCGGGCGCAAACCCGGGCCCCGCTTGTTATCGGCGTGGCGGTCCGCTGACCATAACCGACGCAAACGTGTTGCTCGGACGAATTCCTGTCGAATCTTTCCCGCGTGTTTTCGGGGAGAATGCGGATCAGCCGCTGGACACCGACGTGGTCCGGCGAAGATTCGAAAAGCTTGCAGGAAACATTGCCGCCGGGACTTCGGAAAATGTCGCCGAAGGTTTTTTAACCGTCGCCGTTGAAAGCATGGCCAACGCCATTCGGAAAATAACGATTGAGCGTGGTGAAGACGTGCGTGACTTCGTGCTGTGCTGCTTTGGGGGCGCCGGCGGTCAGCACGCGTGCCGGGTTGCCGAGGTGCTCGAAATCAAACGCGTCTGGCTGCACCCGATGGCGGGCGTCCTGTCCGCCTATGGCATGGGCCTGTCTCATATTCGCGTTGAGCGACAGAAATCGATTGACGTCGACTTCAGTGATGAAGCGCTGGCAGACCTTCGATCGGACATCGAACGGCTGCAGGATGAATGCAACGGGTCGTTGGCGGATCAGCGTGTCCCTGCGTCGAACCGCACATTCAGCATTAGCCTCGGACTGCGCGTAAAGGGCTCGGACACTATTCTCGATGTTGGCTTCGGTGAAGCGGGCGAAATGATTGAATCGTTCGCCGCGAACTATCGCAGCCGTTTTGGTGCCGATCCTGACGCGGGACAACTGCTCATTGCCACTGCGCGCGTCGATGGCACCGGCATCGAGCAGGCGTTTTCTGATCCACCGATTGCGCCGTCGTCGGCTGCGGAACCCGCAGCCACCAGCAAGATGTGGATAGACGACTCATGGCGGGACGTGCCTGTCTACAGGCGCGAAGATCTCGGCAGCGGAGCAGCTCTTACCGGCCCGGCAATCATCGCGGAGCCCAACGGTACTACCGTCGTGGATTCCGGCTGGGTGGCAACCGTGAACGAAGTCGGCCATCTTTTGCTGGACGATGAGCGCGGCAAGGCACCGCATCAGACTGCGGATGCGTCCTCGCCTGATCCAATCCGGCTCGAGGTATTCAATCGACTGTTCATGCACATTGCGGAACAGATGGGCGTGGTGTTACAGAACACCGCAATTTCGGTCAATATTCGCGAACGACTCGATTTTTCCTGTGCCCTGTTCGATGCAGAAGGACGACTCGTATCCAATGCACCGCACATGCCCGTGCATTTGGGTTCCATGGGCGAAAGCGTACGCAGCGTTATCGCTGCTTGCGCGAAAAAGCTGAAACCTGGCGACGCGATAATGCTTAACTCGCCATACAATGGCGGTACCCACCTGCCTGACATCACCGTCGTAACGCCCTGGTACGCCGGCACCGACAATCCCAAATTTTACCTGGCTTCACGCGCACATCACGCAGACATCGGTGGCGTAACGCCGGGGTCCATGCCTTCCGCAAGTCACCACATCGATGAAGAAGGTGTGTTGATAGACAATTTTTGGCTCGTTCGCGACGGTAAATTGCAACTGGACGAAACGCTGACATTACTCACTGGTGCAAAGTATCCCTCGCGCAATCCCCAGCAGAATATTGCCGATCTAAAGGCGCAGCTTGCCGCCAACCAACAGGGGATTCGGCAGCTGGAAAGGGCCATCGAGCGTTACGGTATGGACACGGTACAGTCTTACTTGAGGTTCGTGCGCGAAAATGCAGCAACCAGCGTACGCAGGCTGCTCGATTCGCTCAGAAACGGCGCATTCGAGTACCCGCTCGATTCAGGCGACGTGATTCGCGTGAGCATCGAAGTGGACAGCAGCACGAGTCAGGCGACCATCGATTTTTCAGGTACATCGGGCCAGTCGAAGACCAATTTCAATGCGCCCGAGGCGGTCACCCGGGCG
The DNA here is from genome assembly GCA_051007895.1 of Woeseiaceae bacterium. GTDB lineage: Bacteria > Pseudomonadota > Gammaproteobacteria > Steroidobacterales > Woeseiaceae > SZUA-117. The sequence goes on along the minus strand of JBPCYD010000014.1, from coordinate 32,904 downwards.
GCGGTGCTGTACGTTTTCCGCAGCCTGATTCGCGAGAATATTCCGATGAATGAAGGTTGCCTCGAGCCGCTCGATATTCGCATTCCGATCGGCAGCCTGCTAAGTCCAGCCTTTCCTGCCGCCGTCGTCGCTGGCAACGTGGAGACTTCTCAATGTGTGACGGACTGTCTGTACGGAGCGCTCGGCGCCCTCGCCGCCTCGCAGGGGACGATGAATAATTTTACATTTGGCAATGATCGAGTGCAGTACTACGAAACGATTTGTGGCGGTGCTGGCGCCGGCCCCGGATTTGACGGCGCCGATGCCGTGCATACCCACATGACTAATTCGCGTATGACCGATGTGGAGGTTTTCGAACAAACTTTCCCGGTCATCGTTGAATCGTTTTCGATTCGGCATGACTCGGGTGGCGCCGGCAGGTGGCGCGGTGGTAATGGGACAGTCCGCAGAGTGCGATTTCTCGAGCCCGTCGAGGCGGCAATCCTTTCTAACCACCGCCGTATAGCGCCTTTCGGCCTCGCTGGTGGCCATAATGCGAGCACAGGCAACAACAGAATTGAGCGCGCGGACGGTAGTGTGGAATTACTATCGGGTACGGCGACTGTCCGCATGGAGGAAGGCGATACATTCGTTATAGAAACGCCGGGTGGCGGCGGTTTCGGCGAACCCGATTGAATGAGTGATCGCGGCTAAAGCAATTTGCCCTCCCGGACAGTAGAGGCAAATGGTTTGGTGCCAATTGATCTTTAGTGCAGTAAATGTCAGAACGCGTTGCCAATAACGCAATCTCGATGGAAGAGCGCGAACTGCGTTTTGGCCGCGACAACATTGATACCGGACGATTAGTCCTCCGCGGAGAAAACCAGCTTTCCTTCGAAGTAGGTTTGCTCAACCCGGGTATCGCTGACCGACTCAATCGGAACATCAAACAGATCCTGGTTGAGCACAATAAGGTCAGCCGATTTATCCAACTCAATCGAACCGGTCAGGTGCTCCAGGCGATATGCCAATGCGCCGTCCAGGGTGAAAATCTTGAGCGCCTGATCCAGCGTAATCGCCTGTTCCGGCCATAGCGCCTCATCGCCGTTCGTATACGGGTTCCTGCGTGTTACCAACGCTTCAATGGCTGGCCACGGGTTCATGCTCTCCGCCACCGAAGGCCAGTCAGACCCGGCTGCAACATTCGCGCCTGACTCAATGAGATCTTTAATCGGCCAGTAGTAAAGCGCCCGATCTCCGACCGCTTCGACAATCGAATTGATGATTGGACGTGGGAACCACAGGTATGGGGACAGGTCCGCCGTGACGTTCAGTTCAGCAAATCGTGACAGATCTTCGGGATGAATGTAGCCGGCGTGCGCTATTTCATGGCGAAGTCCACTTGGGCCGTTCGTTTTGCGGACCTCTTCTATGGCATCTAATGCGAGACGCACCGACCCGTCGCCCGCGGCATGCATTTTGGCCGTGAAACCGCGTCTATCGAGCTCGATCAGATCCGCGATTAACGTACTCTGTGTGATTAGCGAATGTCCTCGCGTTGCTTCCGGGTATTCTTCGTTGACAACGTAGGGTTCGATCATGAGGCCGGATCTCGAAACGGTCGGAACACCGTCGAGAAAAAACTTCGCGAATTTCGTGTAAACGTGGGTCGACGCATATTCTTCGGCAACTGCTTCCAGTTCCGTTACGTCAAAAGGATCGGATCGCTGACCACGAGGCGTTTGCATATTGGTAATCGCATACGCCGTCAGTCGACCTTCCTGGTCCAGCTGCCGGTATGCGGGGCTTACCTCTGGCGGAGTACGCGCCTCGTGAATTCCGGTTAACCCATAAGAATTGGCAAGTCTGACGGCTTCTGCGATGGCGGCCACGTTCTGCGCGTGCGTCATGTCAGGAATCGCTTGTTCAACTATCGGCTTGGCCGTCTCAAAGACCAGACCATTTGGATCACCATTGCTATCCCGCACGAAACTACCGCCCTCCGGATCGGGCGTGTTGCGATTGATGCCTGCCAGTTTTAACGCTCTGCTGTTCACCCAGGCGTTGTGCGTGGCATCGTCTTCGAAGTAGATGGCCTTGTCGCCGGAATACTGGTCCAGCCATTCTCTCGGTGAGCCAATATCATTATCAGCGAAGAAACTGCTGGTCCATTGTCCGCCGGTAATCCAGGCGGAGTCCGGACTTGATTCCACACACGCGGTCACGATTACAGCGATTTCACCGGGTGATGCGGTAAACGGAAAATTACACTCGTAGAGTGCTTTCGTACCCCCCTGCCAGGAATGTGCGTGCGTCTCATTGATCCCTGGCATTGCCATTTTTCCGCCGAGATCAATAACCGTTGTCGTCTCGCCGATATGGCGGGTGAGCCCGTCAGCATCACCGACGTAGCTGTATCTGCCATTCTTTACCGCAACAGCTTCGACCCAAACCTGAGATGGATCGATGGTAAATATTCTTCCATTATTAAAGACGGTGTCGGCGATCGGCACGTCACCAGGCTCCGGCTCCCCTGCGCCACAGGCTGCCACCAATACAAGCAAGCTAGCTAAGGCAAGTATGTCTTTCATTCCAGCTCATATTGACGTTCAAATGCATGATGCCGGGCGAGACGATTTAACTCAGGCAACTTCCGCCCGGACGGGCGCGAACGCCGTTTTCGATACTCGGCAGCCGGTTACGGACTGGTGCAGAGTCAGAGATACTGTTTCCTCTGATCCGCTCGGGTGAAAAGCAAGCAGCATCGTAATGCCACGATCGGGGTCGATAGGTTCGTGACGCGCCCCGGTGTCACATTGCACCATGAAATTATTGTCCACGAATGCACCTGCATCCGACAACGCGCACATGAATGCGTGAACCTGGTTCACCACTCGCTCCGCAACTGAAGACGCGTTCGGTTCGAACACTGCCCAGCGTGTCGCCCTGTCGATTGCATTTGCGATTGCCAGGCACAATCTGCGCGTCGTCATACTGGCAAATTCATCGCCAACCTGGGTGCCATGAGCCAGCGTCACCGAACCGCAAAGCATTGTTTGTCCCGGCGCTTGCCCGGCGATTACGTTCAGACCTTCCTTAACGAGCAAATGCGCATCTTCGACGCTTATGTCGATTGCCGGCACCAGGTTCCTGTCGAGGGCATAGCCTCGCTGGTCCAGGTATTCCCAGGGGCCGCGGGTTCGATCCAGCTTGCAGAGCAATCCTGCAATGGCGCCACCTACGGTCGTCGGGGGCGAGCCGTCATCCCGACGATAGTACATGCGTGGAAAATAGGAAATAACGTCGGAATTTGCGTAACCTTCATCGCGAACACCATGGATTGCGTCATGCGCATTTTTCCATTCATTGGGCGGATCGAGAATCAACATGGCGCCGCGTTTGCGGCAATAGAGTTCAGCTGCCAGTACAGCAGCAGGGCCCGGCACTCTGCCTATTTCGGGCGGCGGGAAATAGAGAAGATCAAAATGTTCGGCCTGGTTTAAAGCAAATATTCCGCTACCGCGGCTGGCTGACCCGATCAAGTCGTAATCCGAGAGTGTCAATCCGTCGGTCCCCGACTGAGCCGGATCGATATAGTCTGCATCAGTTTGCTTTGGCCGGTGCGGAGGCAGCGGTTCTTCCACCCGAACCAGTGCAGAGCCCAGCAGCGCATCCTCGATGCTGCCCTCTTTATTCCTGCCGCAACTTAATTTTCGATAAATCTCCTGGTCCAGAATCAGGCCGCTATCCGGCGCGATCCGCTGCAGAACGAGATTGAATCGATCTTTATTCTTTTCGCTGATGCCATCGTAGTCGACTGCTGCCCTGACAAATTCCGTCGAACCAGGATCAATGGTCTTTAAGACAAGCACACCCTGTGAGGCCGGGAGACAAAGCATTGCGCCACGCGCATTGTTGGCCACTCTTACAATATAGGCCTGTTTGCCCCCGTGGTCGAAAAACTGCTCGACTGCGGGACCCAGCTGACTGCCAGACCAATTCCCGCCGAAGCGACGTCGAAACTCGGTAAAACTGCTTATGAGGAGCGGTGTATCGAGGGGGCCGCGAAGCGCACGTCCTACAAAAGCAGCCGTGGTTTCCAGCGACGCGTCGATGGGCTGATCCATCGCCGCAATTTCGGTGACCGTAATTCCACGGTCTCCAGTATCCGACAAACTCGATACTCCATTTACGTAACGCTGCCTGAACAGACAACGTGGACGCATTCTAAAGATTCGGGAGTTAAGATGCTATCGTTGTCAGAATTCTTGACAGTGGATTCAAATGTCGGCATGCGACTTTCTTAAAGACCGCTTTCCGGATCTCGGCAATTGCTTACCGAGGTTGAACCTGGCGTCGCTGCCCACGCCGGTCAAATCGCAGGAAATCAATGTTGGCAATGCAACTCACAGCTTATCGATCAAGTACGACAATCTGACGGGCACACTGTATGGCGGCAACAAGGTCAGAAAACTCGAATACATCTTTCCACGCGCAATCGAGCGGCATCGACTGCGCATCGCCACGTTCGGTGCCGTGGGATCAAACCATGCGCTCGCAACCGCCCTGTACGCCCGAAAAGCAGGATTCGATTGCACCTGCTTGCTCTCGCACCAGGCCAAAACCCCGCTGATTGGCAGAACGCTGAATGCGCACGTAAAAAACAACACTGAGTTGATCTGCTATGGCGGTTCTTATCATGAGCGCATCGGGATCCTGCGCAAATCATTGTGGGGGCGGCACACCTGGGTGATTCCGATAGGTGGATCTTCCTGGTTGGGAACGATGGGCTTCGTGGCAGCAGGACTCGAACTGACCGAGCAGATCAAGCGCGGCGAGATTCCGAAGCCAGACAGGCTTTATGTCGGCACCGGCACGATGGGCACCGCTGTTGGCCTGGCGCTGGGATTGGCAAGTGGCGGTCTTGACACAGAAATTAACGCTGTGCGCATTACCCCTGGCTCGCTCACAAATTTAGGCGCCATCCGCGCGCTAACCTGCAAGACCGCCGCGATGATGCACGCACTGGACGAGACAGTTCCGCCTGACCTCGCCGGGAAAACGAATATTCGACTAAGAGATGAATTCTTCGGCCCAGGTTATGCGGAGTCGACAATCGCAAGCGAAGCAGCCGTCCGGTTCGGCCTGGACCAACTGGACCTGGCACTTGAGACGACCTACACGGGAAAAACACTGGCGGCGGTCCTGTCGGACCTGCAGTCGCCGACCGCTTGCAAACTGAATCCGCTCTATTGGCACACCTACAACTCAGCGCCACTGGACGTGCCAGCAGACCGGCCTCTGGACACGAACGCCTTACCGGAGAATTTTCTGCAGTACTTTTCGAACTAGGTCGGCTTTGCTTCGGGCGGCTTGCCGTCTGCAGCCGATTCCGCCCTGCGATCAGCCTCTTCGTTCGCTGCTGCTTCTTCCGCGTATTTGCGGGCGATCTCGCTTAGCATGATGTCGAGCCATTCACTCATCTGCCGCGATTTGTCCTGCAACTTCCTCTTCGGTGATTGGCTCATCCAGCAACGCGCGCACTTCTTCCAGAGTCGGCATATCCGGGTCCGGCACCACGGTGTTCCTGATTACCCTGGCCCGCGCCATAACTTCTGTTGCAGCGCCTTGCTGAATACGCACCGGCACGCCGGTGCCTTTATCAGCGACTGCGCGCACCAGGGACTCATTCAGCAATACAGGATATTTTTCATCTGCTGAACTCATTGACGCCAGGACTGCGACTAAATGCTCTTCAGCACTTACTTTGTCGTCCTCCAGCGGCCTATGACTTTCGAAATACCATTCACCGTTCTGCCAACCGGCCAAATAAGGTTCATTGATTATTTTCACCGACTCACCAATACCCACCAATTCATACAACAACTCAATATTTTCAGGGTAAAGGCGCACGCATCCGTGACTAACTCGCATGCCAACACCATACGGTTGATTGGTGCCATGAATCAGGTATCCCGGCAAGTCGAGTTTCAGCACAAATTTTCCGAGCGGGTTATCCGGCCCCGGTGGCACAATCGCGGGCAATGGGTCTCCGAGCTCCTCGTGCTCCTGGCGTACGGACCTCGGCACATACCACTGCGGATCACGGGCTTTGGCAATTACCGCGGAACTACCTAGTGGTGTCTCCCAACCGACGCGGCCGATGCCAATCGGGTAAGTAAGGACGGTCTGTCCTTCGCCAGTGCTTGTCTCCGGGAAATAGAACAAACGTTTTGACGCGATATTGAGCACGATGCCTTCGCGTGGCACGTCCGGGATTACATACTGCGTCGGCAGCAGGACCGGCGTGTCAGCCCCTGGCAACCATGGATCAACGTCAGGATTCGCTGCCACCAGTTCGTCGTAGCCGAGCCCGTATTCGCGCGCCAGGTCGGAAAAAGTATTCTCCTCCCGTGTAAACACAATCTGCGGTTCACCAATCACGGCCTGGTCAGCTGACTGCAATTCGAAATAGTTGCGGCTGACCGGCTCCAGGCGCGGTTTCTCGCTAATCGGAACTTCCGCGACTGGCTCGTCAACCTGCGCCCCGCCAAGCGGAGCGAAGAATTCCTTCATACTGGCACAGCCGGACAATGCCACGACTGCCAGACTCAGTAATAGTGTTCTTATGGTGCGGGCTCTAGTCGTCAAAGTGTCGTTCATTCTTCGTGGTTTCGGGAGGCCAGGTACGGATTCTCGCAGAAACGGAGGGCGGGTACTATGCCGCTACTTGCGTCCCACGAGCAGAGTGACCGGCCAGGTAACGGTCCGCGCAGAATCACCCCAGGCGGCAGCGAGTTCCTCGTGATGGAGACGGGTCGGATCAGTCCCGTTCGCCTTTAAAAATCTCTGCGAAGCAGACCAGGTCCGCATGTAATCGAGGATTTGCTGCACCGTCCAATCAGCAGTCATTGCAAAGTTTTCAGCGGGAATCTCCGGGATCGGCAATGTAATGCCCGCATAGCGACTCTCGACAATTTCCCTTTCGGGCGGCCAGAATGACTCAACTTCCGCGAAGATTTTGCGGACGATCGCGTCGCACGCCCTATCGACGCGGCAACGCTCGTACGCCCAGATTGCAAGTACACCACCCGGGCGAAGCACCCGAACTGCTTCGGCAAAGAACTGTTCAATGTTGAACCAATGGAGCGCCTGGGCGACAGTAATGAGATCGACTGAGCCAGACGGCAGTGCGGATTCTTCAGCTCGCGCTACGCGAAACTCAACGCCCTTTCTTGGCGTTGCGGATGCGATTTGTTCGGCACTTGCGTCGGTCGCGACAACGTTGTCAAAGTGATTGGCGAGAGATGCGGCAGCCTGACCGTTGCCAGTGGCACAATCCCATGCGCGTTCGCGCTTTGTCGCACGTTCTGCGAGGAACGCGAACAGCGCATCCGGATATGCGGGTCGATGCGCACGATAGCTGCCGGCATGGCCGGAGAAATGGTCCTTGAAGTCGCTGATGTCCGAGCAGACTGGGATCAGGGCTGGCAGTTCGGATTGAGCCCGTTGGCTTGCGCTTCGTTATACAACGCGAGCGCCTCTGGCAGCTGCGCAACCATCGATTCGATTCGCGTATCCCCGGACGGATGCGTCGACAGGAACTCCGGAATCTTCGCCGTTTCAGAGCTGCTATTCATGTTCTGCCACAGCGTTACGGCTTCACGCGGATCGAATCCAGCCTTCGCCATATAGATAAGACCGATATCATCAGCTTCGGATTCCTGCATTCGGCTAAACGGGTTCATCAGTCCCAGCTGACCGAACGTGCCGGCAGCTCCGTATATACCTGAGGCCATGTTCGGGTCGTAGTTCCTGCTGTAGTAGTTTGCCGAATCACCAACGAGAACCGCGGCAAGCACTTCGATGCCGAAACCGGTCAAGTCGCTTCGAGTTGCCCTTTCATTCGCGTGGTTCGCAGTAACGTGCGCCACCTCATGGCCCAGTACCGCCGCCAGCTGATGCTGGTTTTTTGCGACACTCATGATGCCTGACTTGACCACGATCTTTCCGCCGGGCATGACGAAAGCGTTCACTTCGGGGTTGTTGACGATTGCCATTTCCCAGTAAAGCGCTGCGTCTTCATCGTCCAGTGTGCCCACGATGGCGTCAGCGACACAGGCGACGTAATCAATGGTTGCGCGGTCATTGATCAAAGCTGAAGTTGCGCGAAGCTGTGCCATTGCACGCGTGCTTTCCGCTGCCAGCGTGGCATCCGACTTCAGTGTCAGCTGTTTACGGCCCGTCGGAGTCGTCGAACAGCCGTTCGCAAAAACGGCCAATAACACGACTGCGATCAAATACTTAAGGCTCCTGCACTGTAAATTCATTCTTCCTGCTCCGTGGTTTCAGCCTGACTATGGGCCAAGTATAGCGGACAGATCTGGCCGTTTCGGCCCCTTCAGGACTGATCTGCCCGACTCATTAGTTTAAGACAGGCACGACCGGCCCGGGTTCCCGGCAACTTGCGAACCCCCGGTAAAGGTCAACGCGGCAATCGTGACTCGAATCGCCGCCGCCAGCCGGCGCTGTCAAATTTCTCCAAAGCCGCATCAGCACTGGCCATCAGGCGCTTTTGCAATGGCTGCTTAATCTTATAAGCCAGCCTGTATACATCATGATCTCTGGCCAGTTCTGCCAGGTATTCATCACTGGTTTTTAGCTCGTCCGCAAGACCCAACTCGAGCGCCCGCGTGCCGTACCAATGCTCGCCAGTTGCGATTCGCTCAATATCGAGGTCCGGGCGATAGCGCAGAACGGCACCTTTGAACAATGCGTGCACGTCCTCCAGTTCCTCTTTGAGCTTGGCCCGATCCTCATCAGTATTCTTGCCAAACATCGTAACGCTGCGCTTGTATTTACCGGCCGTTACCTGTTCAAAATCGATGCCGCGATCGTCCATAGCGCGATTGAAATTCGGTATCTGGGCGATAACGCCGATGGAGCCAAGAATGGCAAACGGTGCAGCAAGTATCCGGTTAGCAACACACGCCATCAGGTAACCGCCGCTGGCGGCCACTTTATCAACCACGACTGTCAACGGTATTTCCTTTTCGCGAATGCGGACAAGCTGCGAGGCTGCAAGCCCATGTTCATGTACGACACCGCCGTAGTTTTCCAGGCAAACAATAACCTGATCGTCAGCAGTGGCGACTTCGAGCACAGCGCTAACTTCCTCGCGCAGCGATGGAACCGCGCTGGCCTTGAGATCGCCTTTGAAGTTGATCACAAATGCATGCGGTCTGGATTGATCGGATTTCGCCTCGGCTTTCGCTTTTTCTTTCTCGGCTTTGGCTTCTTTTTTCCAATCAGCCTTCTTTAAAACCGCCTGCTTCAGCGCGCCAGCCAGGCTCTGATATTTCTTGTTTAGGTTTTCGATTTCCAGGTGATCGTGCTCGCCCGCTTTTTTACTCGCAGCCGCAATCGCACCGATAATGGCGACGAAAGCCAGGACCACGGTAATGCTCTTCAGCAGGAACATGCCGTATTCGGCGAAAAATGCAGTCATTGAATCTCTTCTCTGATCAGGAAGTGATGGGATACATCAGACAGCGATGCCAACATTATTTTTTTCCAGCACCTGGTCCGCGCGATAGCTGGACCGAACCAACGGCCCGGCAACGACTTCGAGGAATCCTTTTTCAAGTCCCTCGGCACGATATATATCGAATTCATCCGGCGTGACGTAACGTTCCACCACCAGGTGGTTAGTCGTGGGGCGCAGATACTGGCCCAGCGTCAGAATGTCGACTCCGACGGCGCGTAAATCCTGCATGGTCTTCATGATTTCGTGATCTTCTTCGCCGAGACCAAGCATCAGGCTGGTTTTAGTAAGCACCTTCGGCCGATATTTCTTGGCATGCGCGAGCACCGCCAGGGTCTGTTGATAACTTGCTCGCGGATCGCGAACCGGATGCGTCAGCCTCTCGACTGTCTCCACATTCTGTGCGAAAACCTCAAGTCCGGAGTCAACGACCTTTTCAACGTCCGACATCACCCCGTTGAAATCGGGCGTAAGCGCCTCGACCGCGGTCTCCGGATTCATTTTCTTGATCTCGCGGACACACGACGCGTAATGGGCCGCACCGCCATCGTCGAGGTCATCCCTGTCTACGGATGTAATGACGACATAGCGGAGATCCATCAGTTTGACCGCCCGCGCGGTATTCAGCGGCTCTTCGGCATCCAGCCAGCCGTGTGGATTGCCGGTATCAACGGCGCAGAAACGGCAGGCTCGGGTACAGACGGAACCCATCACCATGATGGTCGCCGTGCCGTTATTCCAGCATTCACCAATGTTCGGGCACATCGACTCTTCGCAAACCGTACTCAATCGATGTTCCTTGACCGTCTGCCGAACTGCCGAGAAATTGGTTCCGGACGGCATCTTGGCGCGTAGCCACTTTGGCTTGCTTCCGCGCGGTACCGCCGGCGTATCACGCCGCACTTTCACACCGTTCTTGATCGCTGAGAAGCCGGTTTCCGTACGGTACTTCTGGCCACTTTGAACCACGGGTATACCGCGGAAGGTAGATTTGGATTTATCCTGGTCAGACATGCAGGACCTTCGAATTTTCGGGCGCGTATTCTCTCACAGAATCGCGGCTGAAGCCCAATCCGCCCGCAGTGCCAGATCGGCTCGGCTGGCCGGTGCGGATTGATCTTTAGTACATAATCAAATAGGTGGCAAGACAATGGCGAACAAACCCACAAGACAATTAACCCGTCATTTCACCCCAATCCGCCCGCGGTACAAAATCAGTTCTTTTGACGGGTGCGGATTGATCTTTAGTGATTATGCAAATGGAGTGGCAAGAAGAGGTTGATCGAGGACACCAAACAAAAAAAATCCCCGGACGAGCCGTGGGCAATCCGCCCGCAATGCCGAATCAACCTAACTGGCCGGCGCGGATTGATCTTTAGTGATTACGCAATGGAGCGGCAAGAAGAGGTTGAACGAGAATACCAACCAAAAAAAATCCCCGGACGAGCCGGGGAAAATCAGGGGGAAATAAAATCTGAGATTGAATAATCGAACAAGCGTTTACTCTTTAATGCAACCTGGACCAGCTCACCAGTTGTACGGCGCTCTGCTGCAGGTCAAAATTCTTTGCCAATACTGCCTCAATGTCCGTGATATCAGAGTCGTTATCCATCGGGCTGCTAAGCTCGACCACGCCGCTGAATTCGTTGCCGCCGCGGTAATCCGCGTCGGTCAATTTGAACTGTGTGTAGTATTTGGCAGACATGGAAGAAGTCTACGTTGACGTCTAAAGAACGTCTGTGAGCCAAGCCACATTTTCGAAAACGACCACCTGCCGGCAAATCAGAAAGCCTGACGTGTCGAATTCACGCACGGAAAAATCGTGCTGTGGATAAGCAACTGGCAGCCAATTAGGCGTAAAATACCGGGTGCGACATAACATTTGCCCGATAAAGAGAGCTATTGCACAGATTCGGGCTGGCGGGATATGTAATATTCAGCTAGGCGTGAAAGTACGCGTAACTTATTGTTTTAATTACTAAGCGGTACTACAGAATGGCTTTGAAAACCAATTTTGTCAGATTTTCTACGCTCGCCGTCCTGGTTTTGGGCGCGGGCTTGGCGACAGCCCAGGATGAGCTACGCAACACGTTTTTCAAGGATGTTGATGTTGCGCTTGCTGCAGCGGACGATGCCAATGCCGAATTACTTGCGCCGCGCAGCTACAGTGACGGCGTTGAGGATTATGAGGCTGCCGAAACCGGACTCGAACGCGGACGCAATATTGAGTATGTGCGCAGGAAAGTATCCGATGCGGAAGAAAACTTTAACAATGCGGCTACGGCTGCCCAGTTGGCACAGACGGTTCTGGCCCAGGTGATGAAGAGCCGGCAGGACGCGGCCAACGCCAAGGCCCCCGAACTTTCGAAAGACGTCTGGGATAAGGCGCAAAGAGAATTCGGCAGCGCCATCCGTTACCTGGAACGTGGCGATCTGAAAAACGCAAAGAGAAAAGACATCGAGTCCACCAGCCTTTATCGCGATGCGGAATTAATTGCCATAAAGGCCGAATACCTGAGCGAAACGCGACAGTTACTGGCCGATGCAGATCGCGCACGTGTCGGTCGCTATGCGCCATTGACGCTGGGCTTCGCACAACGACTTTTGGCTGATGCTGAGAGAGAGCTTAGCGAAAATCGTTATGACACCGATTTGCCGCGCAGCCTCGCCCGCCAGGCCAACTACCAGGCGAAGCACGCGATTTATCTTTCCGAAGTGGTACGCGACGTGCGTGACAAAGATCTCACCGTGGAAGAGCTTATCCTGCAATGGGAAGATCCGCTGACGCAGATCGCCGGCGTTGCAGATATCGCGCCATCGATGTCGGAAGGGCATGATCAGATCGAACAGGAACTCATTGCGTACATCGAGAACATGCAGAACGAGAAACAGCGCCTGGAGCAGGAAAGTGAAGCAAATATCCTGCGCCTTGCCGACATGGAAGAAGAGATACGCGCACTCGATGAGCGTCTGGGTGGCGCAACGGAAGAACGCGCTGCACTGGTTCAGCGACTGGAAGCACAGGCCCTGGTTAAAGCACAGTTTGAACAGGTTGAGAAAATGTTCGACCGAAACGAGGCGCGCGTCTTTCGCGAGGGCGACAACGTTATTCTAAGACTGGTTGGCCTGACCTTTGCCAGTGGCAAAGCCGAAATCAAGCAGCAGGATTTCGATCTACTCGCAAAAGTGGAAAAAGCCATCGACGTATTTCCGCGCAGCGAACTGATCATCGAAGGGCATACGGACTCCTACGGCGGTGACACTTTAAATCAACGCCTGTCTCAGGAACGAGCAGAATCGGTACAGCAGTACATGATCAACGCTATGCGCATTCCCAGCTATCGACTGATTGCGACCGGTTTTGGCGAAACCAACCCGGTCGCAAACAACGAGACCGAATCGGGTCGCGCCAGGAATCGCCGCATCGACATCGTGATCAAGCCCAACCTCGATCCGGCGTAATCGAAAACGTCTCAGGCGGTTCGATGCGGCGTCAAAAGCCGCCTGGGCAGGAACGCCACCATTCGCTCACTGCCGTCGCAGTTGCTTTGTTGATGAGATAGCCGTATTCGGCATGTACATTCAGTGAGCCGTGCATGTAGTAGTAGTTGAACGTATCGCGATCGTCGATATCCGGCACCAGGCCGAGCGCAACCATTTCCCCAAAGTCGTTCTTCAATTGCATATCGAGTGCAGTCAGTTCGCCGACGGCTGCGACGTTGATCCATTGCCGAATATTGTCGGGATAGCGATCAGCGCCGCTTTCTTTCACACCTACCAGGTGCCGTTGCACAAACGTTTGTCCCAGCGGACTTCCGCTGGTCAGTAACAGATCGACCTGCAGTTCACTCTTGTGAACGCGCGCCAGCTGCCACAGCACCTCGTACACGATCACCGAACCCATGCTGTGGCCGAACAGCAAGATTGGCCGGTTTTGCGCAGCCGCTTGCTCCAGCGCGTGCCTGACTTTATCCCGGGCATCCTGCGCAACGCCGTTATTGTTTCGCAAGTACTTGTTGAAATCGCGAATATGAATCTCGAGCTCTTCAGTAGCGAAATGCGGAATCAGGAATGGCAAATAGTCGGCAGTTCGAAAAAGCCAGCGCGTGAAGCGACGTTTCCATGACGTGACCGCAACAATGTCGTCCTCACTCGGGCCGTTCTTGGTGAGAATCGATTCGATATCATCGATATCCAGTTTGATATCTCTATGCTCACCATAAAAATCGTAGGTCCAGCTCACCAGGTTGAAAGCATCATCGTCAGTCACTGCGGCCGCGACGTCCGGATCAACCCGCTGCAATCCTGCGCGCAGACAGCGCAGCAGCTGTTCGCGATGCACTGCCGCCTCGGGTTTGGGTTTAAGCCCGGGAACATAAATAATGACCGGTCGAGCTGACATTCAGTTTTGCTCTTTCGCCCGTTCGAGCAAGTTGCGAATCTCGGGCAGCGACGTCACGACCGCGTCGGGCTCATCGAGATGCTCGGGCCACTCCGCCTCGGTCCGATTGATCCACGCTGTTTTCAGGCCGGCAAGCCTGCCACCTTTGATGTCCGTTTCCGGGTGATCGCCAACGTGCAGGATCTCTTCGGGCGCCACGCCGCTTTTTGCAATGGCCACATCGAAGATCCGACGCGCGGGCTTTGCGGCACCCACATCGGTTGCAGTAACAACGTCATGAAACAGGTGGCGAATGCCGATTGTCTCCAGGTTTGCATTGCCGTTGGTCACCGCCACCAGTGTGTATGTCGCATGCAGGTGTTCCAGGTCTGGCAAAACATCCGGATACAGTTCGACATCGTTACGGGCAGCATCGAAAACCTGGAATGCCGGCTCCACCAGGTGTTGATCGTAGCCAGCTTCCTGCGCCAGCATGCCGAGGACTTTCTTGCGCAGAAACCTGAAGTCGTGGCTCTTGTCTTTCCAGTGCTTTTCAACAACCACTTCTCGCAGGGCAATCACGTCGTCGGGAGAAAACAGTGCCGGTATGTTGGGATAATGTTGGCCAAGCCATTCCCACAGCAGCGCTTCAGCGCGATGAATCACCGGATCAATTTCCCAAAGCGTGTTATCGAGATCTAGTGTAATGGCGCGAATGCGGTGCACTATCATTTCCAGTTGAATGTCTGGGAGCATTGTCGTCTCATAGGCAACCTGAGTTCAACCGGTTGAGCAGGAGAAAGAGACGCCTTATGAAATATCTGCACACGATGGTTCGGGTGACTGATCTGGAAGAGTCGCTGGATTTCTATTGCAACAAGCTGGGCCTTGTTGAGGTACGCCGAAAAGACGTGCCGCAGGGTCGCTTTACGCTGGTTTTCCTCGCCGCACCGGGTGACGAAGCGGCGCAGGTCGAGCTGACCTACAACTGGGATCCGGGCGAATACGACGAAGGCAGGAATTTCGGCCATCTTGCCTATGCAGTCGATGATATTTACGCAATCTGTCAACAACTGATGGACGGGGGTGTCACGATCAACCGCCCGCCCCGCGACGGTTACATGGCGTTCGTTCGGTCGCCCGATAACATCTCGATCGAGTTATTGCAAAAAGGCGATGCATTACCTGCGACGGAACCCTGGGCCTCGATGCCGAATACGGGGCACTGGTAGTGACGGACCTGGGGGCAAAAATTGATGCAGCCTATTCCAAAACTAAACTGGATCCGGACGACAAGGCGGCCATTCAGGAGGCCATTCGTTTGCTGGATAGAGGCGAAAGACGCGTTTGTGAATTTGACGAAAACAAGTGGAAGACTAATCAGTGGCTAAAAAAAGCGCTGCTACTTTACTTCAGGGTATCTGGTTCTGAAGTTATTCCGTCTGGACCGTTTTCATACTACGACAAGATACCGCTAAAGCAATGGGATGGAAGTGAAGGCGTTAGGATCGTTCCCCAGGCTCTGGCCAGGTATGGCTGTTATATCGAATCCGGCGCTATCCTCATGCCGAGTTACGTGAACATTGGTGCCTACGTCGGCTCCGGAACCCTGGTCGACACCTGGGCCACGGTGGGGTCCTGTGCGCAGATTGGCAGGCAGGTTCATTTGTCGGGCGGTGTCGGCATCGGCGGTGTGCTCGAACCTATTCAGGCAGACCCGGTCATCATTGAAGATCATGCGTTCATTGGCAGCCGCTGTATCGTTGTCGAGGGCGTGCACGTCCAGGAAGGCGCCGTCCTTGGTGCCGGTGTCGTTCTTACGTCGTCTACACCGATTCTTGATGTACGTGGCAGCGAAGTAACGTCCATACGCGGCGTGGTACCGAAAAACGCAGTGGTTATCCCGGGCAGTCGGCAGAAGCAGTTCCCGGCGGGCCACTTTGATGTGCCATGCGCACTGATCATCGGCGAACGCAGTGCGTCAACTGATCGCAAGACCGGCTTGACGGCAGCATTAAGAGATTTCGACGTCGCTGTTTGATGGCTGTTGACGAATAGGCGCACAAAGCGCATTCTTCACGCATGTCACCCAGATTCACGAAACGCGATAAACAACTGAAACCGGACAACCGTTGGCCGGACGGTGTGTTTATGCGTTAACTATCCTCAAGACAGGATTAGCAAACACAACAACAACCCCGGTCACCGCAAGGTAGCCGGGGTTTTTCTTTGGAGACGAAACGATGATTATTGGTTCGCTAGTTGCGCTTGTAACTCCCTTCCGAAATGGCGAGATAGACGAAGACGCGCTGCGCAGCATGGTTCGCTGGCAGATAGATCAAGGAACCCAGGGCCTGGTACCCGCAGGTACAACCGGCGAATCGGCAACGCTATCGGCGGCCGAGCACAAACGAGTCGTCGAGATTGTTGTCAGCGAGACGGCAGGAGCCATTCCGGTTGTTGCGGGCGCAGGTTCAAACAACCCCGTCGAGGCGATTGAATTCAGCCAACATGCGGCCGTTTCCGGGGCTACGGCGACTTTACATGTCGCCGGTTATTACAACCGGCCGAACCAGGAGGGACTCTATAAGCACTTCGAGGCAGTACACGACGCGACAGATTTACCGATTATCGTCTACAACATTCCACCACGCGCAGTCGTCGATATTGAACCCGACACTATGGCGCGAATAGCCGCGCTGCCGCGTATAGTCGGCGTCAAAGACGCCACCGGCGACCTGAATCGACCGCTACTAGAACGCATGAGAATCGGGCGGGAGTTTTCGTATCTGTCAGGCGAGGACGGCACCGCTGTGGCATACAACGCAGCGGGCGGTAATGGCTGTATATCGGTAACGGCTAATATCGCGCCTGCACTTTGTGCAAGTATGCAAGTCGCCTGCGCCGAGGGCGACTACAAACTCGCTATGTCAATACAGCAGCAGCTGATGCCACTGCATGTCGCTTTGTTTTCTGAACCGAGTCCTGCGGGCGCCAAATACGCCGCATCTCTGTTGGGATTGTGCTCGCCTGAATGCAGATTGCCGATCACCGAACTGACGCCGGGAACGAAGAGAGCAATCGACGAAGCCATGTTTCAACTTGACCTGATTCAACTGCTAAAACGAGCCTGAAAGTAAGTTTCCATCGTGTAGATTCCGCTGGATTGATCCAGCTGATCGAGCCATATTGCAGCGTCAATCGCCCCACGCGCAAATAGAGTGCGATCCCTGGCGCTGTGCCCAATCGTGATCTGATCCGCCGCGCCGGTGAACACGACTTCGTGATCGCCGACAACCTCACCTTCGCGAATTGATTCAATATCAATACTGGCGGGATCGAGTGGTTTAAGAACTTCAGCCAGCGTTTTCGCGGTGCCGCTTGGCGCATCGAGTTTATGGATATGGTGACGCTCAATCATGCGTGTGTCGTACGAAAGACTATCGAGCATGGGTGACGCAAACTTGAGTATGGCCGACAGCGCTGCGACGCCAGTCGAAAAGTTAGTCGCGTGAAATACCAGTGTTGCCTCGCTCAGTCTATCCAGCCGTTCATAATGCTCTTCAGTCAGACCGGTTGTGCCACATAGAAGATTAGGCAACTGTCCCTCTCGTGATTCCATCCAGTCGAGAAGCGTCGAGGTTCCGTCGGGAAGCGAAAAATCGATTACTGCGCCTACTGTCGCGAGGTCATCCGGATGGCCGCTACGTGTGTCGATAGTCGCTTCAAGGGTGGTTTGACCGGCGTAATCGGACTTGATGAGGTCAACAACAGACTTGCCCATTCGCCCGGACGCACCAAATACGGCAATTGAGATCTTGTGTCGCGTCATCTCAGGCGAGTCTTTGGCAAACAATAGTTCGCAATACTGCTTCTAATTGCCAACAGGGCTTAGCGGCGGCAGTCCGTCTGTCGTCCGTTCTTCGACTTCGTCATTGAGCACCGAGAATGAACGCAGTGATTTTGCAAGCGCGTTTCCATCCCAGTCACGCTCGCCAGGCCCATAGCTTGCGCTGCACAATGCCTCGAGTTGCGTCGACAAAGGCATCGACACGCGACGTGCAACATCGCCTATGCTGCGAGGTGGCAGGTCCGGCCACTGCAACCTGGCCCATTCGAGCAGGTTCGATTTGACCCCTGACGCTTCGCCCGCCAGGGCCGCTTTGCGCGCCGCCTTCAGGAACCTCGCCTGTTGTTTGTGTACCGGAGGCGCCTCTGGTTCGCTCGGCACGTTATTTGCCGGACGTCGCGACGACCACCAGGCAATCAAGGTCATGATCCAGAGTCCCGCCAAACCAACGCTAACGTAGCGCCAGAAATCGTTGTATATGATGTTCGGCGAGAGACCGTCTGCTGCGACCGGCGTTGCCGACGCCGGGTCCGCTGCCGCAACCGGTTGCACCGGGGTTGCGGTGGGCGAAGGCAGAATGTTCAGCATGGCGCCCGGCAGACTCGCCACCTTCCATTCGGCGTCGTCGATACTCCACCAGGGAAGCCGGATAGGGGACAGCTGCACTTCTCCCGAATTTACGCCAATCATGGCGTACTGGTCCCGCCTGATCGCACGCATGCCCAGGGCCTCGGCGGTGTCACGAAACTCGGGTTTGTCCGGATACAATTTGAGTGCATCAGACTCGCCCGGGTCAATCACCGGTATCTGGGTCGACAGCTGACCCAGTGCCGTCACCGTTAAGTGGCGCGTAATGGGTTCGCCGGCCGGCAATCCACCCTGGTCGCGTGACCAGTCTTCGGTAATGGAAACCGTCTTTGCGGGGAACCAGACAGCGTCGGGAAAATCGTCGGGCGGCGGCGGAATTGGATTTACGGTTACATCGATTGGCTCGGATTCGTAAATTTTGCGGCCGGTGATTCGACCATCTCGCAGGACCCGTGCCTCGAATCTCGCCGGTGCAATCGAGATGCTGCCACTTTCCTGTGGAAAAAGCGCATAGATACGTTCGACGACATTGTAAGCCTTGCCTCCCAGGATCGACTCATAGGTGCGCTCTTCGCCGGCAGACTCGATGAGCACTTCGACGCCGTCCATGCTGGGTTCGCTCAATCGGGGCTGACGTGTTGCGACAGCTCGATACACTTTCACCGTATACAAGACCTGCGCCTGAACATAGCTGGTGTCGTGATCGACTTCCGTGGTTACGAATATGTCTGCTTCGCCAGGTAACGTTGTCGATGGCGGCGTGACTCGAATCGTGACGGGTTCACTCTGTTCGGATCCTATGCGTACCGGCGGAATAACCAGATCCCCTTCACGTTTGGCCATCAATACGTAAGTCCAGGTTCGTGATCGACTGATCTGTCCGTTGACTATCGTCGTATTGCTGAGCTGGCTGCGCGTACCTACGTAAAAGTCTTCCTCGAGACTCTCTGCATTTGGTTCGATGTCGATCGCCGTGTCGACGGTGATTTTCAATGTAAACGACTCGTTCAATTCGACGTTCGCGCGATCTATGGCTGCAATAACCGACGCATTTGCGGAAATGGCCGCAAAGATCAGCATCGCCGCAAACAGCGCTGTGAAAAAAATCGACTTATTCTTATCGTTCCGAGTAACTACCATGGTTGTACCTCATCGTCGGGCCACAGGTTGTTGCCATCCTGGTCTCTGCCCTGACGTTGATATTGATAACGAAATTTCCTGCGCAATAAACCGCCGGGATCGTTTGGGATGCGACGCAACCACTGTTCCATCGCCTGTTCCTGTTCCTGCGCACGGCGCATCGCCTCAGCCTGCGCCTCGGACATACCCTCCTGCTCCTGCGCTTCGGCAGATTGCTGGGTAGCTTCCTGCGCGGCTCGCTCCAGTTCGGCCTGCATTGCCTCCATGTCTTCCTGGTTGGCGCCTTCCTCATCTCTGACTGACGCCTCGCCCTGCTCACCTTCGGCGCCAGGATCACCGGTGGCGCCTTCCTCCCCGGCCTGGTCTGATTCACTTTGTCCTTCTGACTGTTGCGCGCCGCCACCGGCCTCGGACGAATTCTGCTGATCCCCCTGGTCGCCATCCTGCGAATCCTGGTTCTGTTCGAGCATGTCCTGTAACAGGTCGCGGTTATACAGTGCATCTTCTGACGACGGATCCAGTTCGAGAACGTTTTCATACGCATCGATAGCTGCTTCGAATTCGCCTAACCTGGCCAGCGCGTTGCCGAGATTATAGAGGCTTTCAGTATCTTCCTCGTCGGCGAATCCGGCCGCGCTGCCGCCATATTCGCCGGCGCGATAGTTTGCGACTGCGCGCCAACGTGGATCGTCAAATAGTTGCGCTGCATCAGGAGCGCTGCCTTCTTCAAGCAGACGCTGTGCCTGTTGATCCTTGGTCAGCCACAGATCGTCCCACGTGAATGCGTGTGCGGGCTGTGCTGCCGGCAGAATGAATATCACCAGAACCACGATCAACCCGCGGCGAAATGCCAGCGCGGCCAGCGGCACGAGCAGCAACAATAACCAGGGTCCTTCCTCCTGCCATTGATCGGTCGCAAGCGAATCATCCGTTGATGATCCTGTGCCGACTTCGCCGGACAGCAGGGCATCAATATCGGTATCGTCGGCAGTCATCACTGCATACCTGCCGCCGCCCGCAGCGGACAGCTGACGCAGTCCATTGGACTCAAGGCGCGGCACCGCAATGTTTCCCGAACGATCTGTCACGAAGCCGCCGCCGGCTCTTGGTATTGGCGCGCCGTCCGTTGTGCCAACACCGAGTATGGATAATGTGTAGCCCGCATCCTGCAGGTCACTGGCGGCACGCTCGGCCGCGGGCGAAGTACCACCGTCGGTTATCAGTAACACTTCACCCAGCCCGACACCGGCCTGTTCGAGGAGCTGGCGACCCTTGTTGATGGCCGCCAGGGGATAGCTGCCGCGACTCGGCATGATGTCCGTGCTCAGGCTATTCACCAGTGCGGCCACCGTGTCCGCATCGTTGGTCAACGGCGTCACGGTGAACGCATTCGATGAATAGACCACCAGCGCCGTCTGTCCCGCACTGCGCCGCTCCAGGATGTCCAGGATTTTCAGTCGCGCCCTGGTCAGGCGGCTCGGCGTCAGATCCTGCGCATCCATCGAGCGCGACAGGTCCAGTGCGATCACGATGGATTGTTCGGAGCGAAATACCGGTTGCTCGACGCGGTTCCAACTCGGACCCGCCAGTGACAGTGTGGCGATGACGCCCCCAAAAAGGACCAGCCACCAGCGATATCCCAGGCCCTTTGCCTGGATACTGGAGAGTACGTATGGCACCAATGCCGGATCGACGACGTGCTGCCAGCTGCCCGGTGCCAACCGCCGGCGGGCCAGTACAAACGACAGCGCCGCGATAAACGGCAATGCCCATAGCCATTCGGGCCGCAGCCAGTGAAATTCAGCCGGCATCGAGATGCAACCTCCCTGCTCGTGCTGCCCGCCAACCGGCTAACAGGTTCATCAGTGCGAGAAACGACGCCAGCACAAACGAACCCGTCAAAGGCAGGTAGTAAAGTGACTTCACGGGGCGGAAGCCTGCTTCCGGCTCTGCCACGGGTTCCATCTCATCAAGGAGTCGGTAAATTTCCTGCAGTCCCGCTGTGTCTTTCGCACGAAAGTATCGCCCGCCTGTCAGTTCGGCAATTTCCGTCAGGGTGGTCTCATCCAGATCCGCGGACGGATTCACACGGCGCATACCGCCGGTAATCGAGGAGACGACCATCTGTTCGGCGCCGATACCGATGGTATAGATCCGCAGGCCAATTTGTTGCGCGAGCTCAGCCGCTTTCAGCGGGTCGATTTCGCCGGCCGTATTGGCGCCGTCGGTCAGGAGAATGAGAACCTGCTCGCCGCCGTCGTTCCCCTGATCATGAATGCGTTTCACCGCGAGAGTGATGGCATCGCCGATGGCCGTTTTCTCCCCGGCGAGACCGATGAATGCTTCCAGCAACAGCGTATTGACGGTCTCCCGATCAAGAGTCAGTGGCACCTGTAAATAGGCGCGCTCGCCAAACAGAATCAATCCAATGCGATCACCCTCTCGCCGCCCGATAAAATCGCCTGCGACGGCTTTGGTGGCGGTGAGTCGATCGACCCGACGAGAACCCAGTTCGAAATCCTTGGCATCCATACTGCCGGACAAGTCAACGGCAAGCATGAGATTGCGGCCGGACACCGGCACATCGAGCTCGTCGCCAATTCGTTCCGGCCGAGCTGCCGCAACGACGAGCAGTATCCATGCCATCACCGCTACCCAGAACCGCCAGTTCAGCAGCTGCTCGACTTCGGATCGATCGGAGAGTACAGCGAAACCGCGAAAGCTCGGCACCATGAGTCCTGCATCCTGACTGCCGACGATCGGGGACGTAAGCTTGCGCACCAGCAGCGGCAGCGGCAGCGCCAGCAGCATCCAGGGCCAGGCGAGCGACCACATCAGCTCAGGCCCTCCGGTAATGGCGTCTTCAGTCGCTGCTGCACAGCTTCCAGCAGTCCCGCAATGTTGGCCTCGTCCTGCATCTTCTCGGGTCGCTGATAGGGCAAGGTTTCCAGACTTTTTCCTGCACCCGCCGTAAACGGCGAGTTGTCCAGTCCTCGGTCCAGCCACTTAAGCCAGTCGTCGCCCGTCAGCCCCGCGACTTCACTGCGTGGTGCATAAGCGAGCATGCTGCGACGAACCAATTCGGAGAGCTCTTTGCCGAGGGCAGTTACATCGGCGCCTTGCTCATATTGGCGACGCAGCCGTGCAAACTCTCGCAAAGCCAGTCGGCGTGCTGCGTTCCAGCGCCAGCGCTGGATGCGTCTATACAGGAGATAGACAAGACCCGCGGCGGCAAGACCGATCAGTACCCACCAGCCGGGCGCCAGCGGCCACAGGCCGATCGCCTCCGGGAGATGCAGGTCACGCAGCGGTATCTGTTCGGGATCCATGAGCTCGAGCAGGCCTAGTTGATGCGACGACCGAGCGCCTTTTGCAGGAGCTGCACCGGATCGTCGTCTGTGGATAGTGGCAGTAAGTGAATCCCGTAACGATGACAGTAAGTGTCCAACGCATGGGTGCGCTCCTCGAACGCGTTGCGATAGTCTGAGCGCGCACCGCGCGCAAATGTATCGATCGCCATCTCTTCGTCATGGCTGACGAGGCGATAACGCCCCGGCGGTGGGAGTCGTCGTTCCAACGGGTCACTAAGAAACACGGCAAGGACTTCGTTATGTCGCGCAATGCCGGTCAAATAGGACTGCGCTGCACGTGAAAACCCGATGAAGTCGCTGACAATAATGACGAGGCTTCCCGGATGCGTAACGCGTCGCAGCATCGCCATCGCCTGTGTGAATGGCGGCTCTTCATCGGCCGCGCGCTGATCGTTACTGTCGGCCCAATCTGCGTGATTGACGATTTCGTGCACATAGCGTAGCGCTGCCTGGCGCCCGAGACGCGGACGAATTTCACGATGTTTCGTATCGCCAAAAACCAGGCCGCCCAGTCGATCACCGCGATGATGTGCGGCCCAGGCCAGCAGTGCTGCCGCCCTCGCGCCGTTGACCGACTTGAAACAACCCTGGGTCGCAAAGTGCATGTTGCTGCGCAAGTCGGTCATGATCAGGACCGGGCGCTCACGCTCTTCACGAAAAAGCTTCGTATAGGCCTCGGAGCTGCGTGCCGTCACCCGCCAGTCGATATTGCGTGGATCGTCGCCCGGCTGGTACGGACGGGATTCGTCGAATTCCATGCCTCGACCTTTGAAGTGCGAAACGTAGGCGCCAGTCTGTAACGAATTTACGCGAATCACGTCGAGTGCGATTGCCCGAGCGGGCCCGCTCAGCCGAATCAGTCCGGGCTGACTGACGCTAACGGGTGATGCGTCTTCGGGAAGCTTATCGTGTCGCATAGTTGAGTTCCGGCATCGTCCTTATGGCACACCGACGCCATCGAGAACGCCTTCAATGACTGAGTCGGGCGTAATGCCATCGGCTTCCGCTTCGAAACTCATTACGAGGCGATGGCGCAAAACGTCGTGTGCAACCGCCTGGATATCCTCCGGCCCCACGTAATCCCGACCTTGCAACCACGCGTGCGCGCGGGAAGCCCGGTCGATACCCATGCAGGCACGCGGACTGGCGCCATACTGCACCTGCCCGTCGAGACTCTTGTTAACGGCGCCCGGATTTCGCGTTGCGACCACGACATTGACGATATATTGCTCCAGCTCGTCAGACAGGTGCAGGTCGAGAATCTGCTGCCGACCCTCCATTACGACGGATTCCAGCGTTACATCCGGAGGCGCAAACGCGTCACGCTCACCCGACTTCGCCTCATCCCGATTCAGAATCAGAATCTTGCGTTCGTCTTCCGGTGTCGGATAGCCCACCTGCACATGCAGCAGAAATCGATCAAGCTGCGCTTCCGGCAGCGGATAGGTGCCCTCCTGTTCAATCGGATTCTGTGTGGCCATTACCATGAAAAGACCGGGCAGCTTGTAACTGCCTTCGCCGACGGTAATCTGGCGCTCTTCCATTGCCTCGAGCAGTGCTGACTGCACTTTGGCTGGCGCTCGATTGATCTCGTCCGCCAGGATCAGGTTGTGAAACAACGGCCCCTGACGAAACTCGAAAGTGCCATCCTGAGGTCGATAGATGTCGGTGCCGGTCAGGTCGGCCGGTAACAGGTCAGGCGTAAACTGGAGTCTGTGAAAACTGCCCTCGATGCTTTCGGATAAAACCTTGATCGCACGCGTCTTCGCCAGCCCGGGCGCACCCTCAACGAGCAAATGGCCATCGCACAGGAGTGCAATCAGCATTCTGTTGATCAGATGCTCCTGGCCGACGATCAGGCTCGCTACATGGGATTCGAGCTTTTGGAATTGTTCTGAGACGCTCATTATTCAATAACTCCGAGGGCAAAAACGGCGTGCCATTGTAGTGGTGATGCGCATCGAGTCCAACTGGTCGCGGTTTTTGTTGTTCTGCCTGCCGCAATTCGGCGGTTATCTGGTCCGCGACAGACCGGTTGGTTAGTGCGACCGGGTTGGGGATAATGCGCTTCTGACCATAAGGACTGCAAAAAATTGCGAAAAATTGATTGGAGCAACCGGCCTGGCAACGGTTACTCCGGAAACCAGCACGGCCAGGGATGTGCCCGCGCAGCGCTGATTTGCCCGATTCTGGCACTATTCGCCTGCACTGGCTCACCTTCTCCGGAAACGGCGACGCCGCCGACCAACACCGTCGACGGGGAGGGGTGCGTCGCTGGCGGCAGATTGCGCACCGATCTCGTGGGCGGTATTCGAGCCTCCCTGGACTGGCAGGCGCACGAAATGGTTTGCGAGGGAATGCCGCGTCCCGACGATTCAGGCGCGCGTATTCGCCTGTCAGGACCGCTCGGAAGTGACAGCGACGTGAAAACGCTCACCATCATTCTGGGCCTTCCTCATCTTTCGGCCGGCGTTACCGGCGCCGAGCTGCCAACCAACGTCACACTGGTAGAGGAAGGTGCTGGCCGGTTCTTCGGCACGCCGGATACCAACAGCTGCTGGACGGATGTGACCTCGCATGAATTAGTCGAAGGTAGCTCGAATGAATACGTCATCGGCGGGCAATTGTATTGTGCATCGCCATTGCCCGAGCTAAACGGAAGCGCCAGTGTTACCTTTACCGAACTCAGCTTCACCGGAAGCCTGAACTGGGATCAAGCCGAAACGCAGCTCGGTGAAGTGCTGTGAGACTGCCCCTGGGAGTTTTCTGACTGAATGTTTTTGAGAATCATAATTATCATTCTGATCAGTGCGCTGCTCTCCGCCCAGAATTACGAAAAACGCGATCTGGACGACGCGTTTGATCAGACGACACTGGTAATCTCCAGCAGTGCCCATGCATGTTACGTATTCGATGTCTACGTGGCAGCAAACCAGACACAGCAGCGCCGCGGTTTAATGTTCGTGCGCAACCTTCCCGAGTTCACCGGCATGATTTTCATTTACGAGCAGCAAGCCAGGCTGTCGATGTGGATGAAAAACACCTATATCCCGCTCGATATACTGTTCATATCCGCAACCGGCGATATCGCGAACATCGTCAGAGACACGGTACCGTTATCACTGAATTCGATTGCGGCCGTCGAACCCGTCAACTATGTGCTGGAATTGAACGCCGGCCTCACTGAAAAGCTGGGCATAGACAACAAGAGCCAAGTGATCTTTACGGCAATTGCACCGGAAGCCTGAGTACGCAGCATGTGTCCCGGTGACGTCGTTAACCTCGAACAGTATCCGCTGGATAGCGACGCTTTCCGCGCCCGATGCAAGAACACTCTCGATGAAGCAGGAGCCCTGGTCATGCCCGGGTTTCTGCAGCCAGCCGCGGTCGCATCTATACAAAGCGACGGAGAAGAAAACCGGCACCTCGCTTATTACACGGTCGACAAGCACAACATCTACCTGACTCCGACCGACCTGGATTATCCGCCCGAACATCCCCGCAACCGCGAGGTTTCGTCGTCAAAGGGGTGCATCACGACAGATCAGATTCCCGCTGATTCTGCATTACACACACTTTATGATGCGCCGGAGTTCCGTGATTTCCTGTGCGCAGTACTCGGTGAGCGCGAGCTGCACGAATATGCCGACCCGCTGTCGTCCATCAACCTGCATTACGCGAGCGAAGGTCAGGAGCTCGGTTGGCATTTCGACAATTCCTCATTTGCCATTACCCTGATGATTCAGAACCCGGTGGATGGCGGCACCTTCGAGTACGTAAAGGACGTCCGAGATGCCGACAAAGGAGAAATGAATTACACGCTTTCCGGGCAAATCCTGGATGGCCAGGTGCCGACCAAAATACTGTCGATGGAGCCGGGCACACTCGTTTTGTTTCGCGGCAGAAACTCTATGCACCGCGTCACGCCAACCATTGGCGATCGAACCCGCATGCTGGTAGTACTTGCGTACAACACCGAACCAGGCGTATCGCTATCGGAATCGGCGCGGAAGACTTTTTACGGTCGTCTTGAATAGGAATGTCGTCGGGCACGCAGGTATGCTGACTACAGGATTAGCTTCAGGCCCTCATGACTCGCCGTAAACCCTAAAGCGGTATAGAACCGGAGTGCATCCTTTCTGTCCTTGTCTGTCGTCAACTGAACCAATCCGCAGCCTCGTCTGTGACATTCCGCAATTGCCCACTCAACCATTTCGCTGCCGAGCCCCTGACCGCGAAATCTCGCTGCGATACGCACACTTTCGATCTGACCGCGCCACATGCCGAGGCGTGATAGCCCTGGAATGAGAGTGAGCTGCAGGCAACCAGCCAGAATCTGACCAACCTCGGTGACCACCAGCAGTTGATTCGGGTCCTGGTTAATGGCGTCGAACGAAGCCGTGTACCTTGCGTTGGGCGGCAACGAAACATCTTCACGTCGGCTGCCCAGCGCATCATCAGCGAGCATCCCGATGATGCCAGGCAGATCGTCAGAAACGGCGGTGCGATACGTTACATTGTCCATTGGCGTTGTTGCCGCAAAATCGGCGTATCGCTGTGCAGCGCTAGAGCACCGCGGCGATTGCTTTAGCCAGGTACTGCACGTTCGCTGCAGTGATTCCGCAAACATTGATACGGCTGGAATCGACCAGGTAAACGCCGTGCTCGTTTTTCAGTCGCCCGACCTGGTCTGCTGAAAGTCCGAGATAGCAAAACATACCCGTGGTTCGCTCAATATGAGAAAAGTCTTGCCCCGCTGCGGTTTCTGCCAATGCCGTGACCAGCAGCCTGCGCATATCTTTTAAACGGTTACGCATGTCCGCAAGCTCTGCATGCCACTCTGCACAGAGTTCAGCGTCGTTCAGAATGTGAGAGACGACCGCACCGCCATGGTCGGGCGGCAGCGAGTACATGGTACGCACGGCACTTTGGGCCTGGCTGTTGAGGATATCTGCGGTTGCCTCATCTTTGGCGACCAGGGACAGCGCGCCAACGCGATCGCGATAGAGACCGAAATTCTTGGAGCAGGATTGGGTAACGATCATCTCGGGGACTCGTTCGAACAACGTGCGAACGCCGTAGGCGTCCTCGTCAAGGCCCGCGGAAAAACCCTGGTACGCAATATCGACAAACGGAATCAGCTGTCGCTCAACCAGCACATCGGCAACCTGGTCCCATTGGGTCACCGACAGGTCCATGCCGGTCGGGTTGTGACAGCAGCCATGTAACAGAACCATATCGCCCGCGGACGCACCCGAGAGCGCTTCGAGCATTGCATCGAAACGTATGTCGTTTCGCTCAGTGTCGTAATAGGGGTATGCATTCAGCGTAAGACCCGCCTCGCCAAGCAGCGGAACGTGGTTGTTCCAGGTGGGTTCGCTCACCCAGACTCGCGCCTGGTCATTGGCTCTCAGTGCGACCTCTGCGCCGACGCGCAGCGCTCCGGAACCGCCTGGTGACTGCAGGGTGATAATACGTTTGCTGTCAGCGTGATCTCCGAAAACAAGTTTTTGAATCGCGCCACAATAAACGGGGTCACCGCGCGAGCCGAGATAGGCTTTGCTCGATTGCGTGCCAACCAGCCAGTTTTCGGCTTTTTTTACCGTGCGCAGTATCGGCGTGTTGCCTTCCGCATCACGATAGACACCGACACCGAGATCGACTTTCTCAGCACGCGGGTCATCCCTGTGCTGGCCGATGAGTTTAAGAATTGCATCTGCCGGCTTCGGCTCAAGCGTTTCAAACAAGGTATTGCTCCACTGTTTTTTTGAGAAGGAATCGCGAGCCGCAAATTGTACATGCGGGCTGATCTAAATTAGAGGCTATCCAGCGGTATTTTCAGATAGGCAATCTTGTTGTCTTCAGCATCGGGTAAATGCCCTGCCTGAATATTAACCTGGATGGAAGGCAGGATCAGTGCGGGCAATGGTAGCTTGGTATCCCTTAACGTGCGCAGCTCGACATAGTCGTCTCGCTTCACGTCGCCACCCACATGAATGTTGGCCTCTCTTTGTTCCTGCACTGGCGTTACGAAGTGCAACGAGCGGCCTGCCGGGGGATAATCGTGACACAAATACAGCAGCGTCTCGTCCGGCAGCGCAAACAGTTTCTGTATGGAGTCATATAGAAGACCTGCGTCGCCGCCCGGAAAATCGCATCGCGCAGTGCCAAAGTCTGTCATGAAGATGGTATCCCCAACAAATGCTGCCGACCCAACCACGTAAGTCACGCTGTCATTCGTGTGTCCCGGTGTGTGCATGACGCGACAGGACAGGTTTCCTATGGAGAACTCTTCGTCGTTTTCGAATAAATGATCAAACTGATGTCCGTCCGGCGCGAATGGCGCCTGCAGATTGAAGAGTGCGCCGAACTCTGCCTGGACTGCCTTTATTCCCTGGCCGATTGCAACGCTTCCGCCAAGCTTTTCTTTCAGAAACTGCGCCGCCGACAAGTGATCGGCATGCGCGTGGGTCTCGAGGATCCAATCAACATTCAGGCCACGTGATGTGACGTGATCAATGATGGCTTCCGCTTGCGACGTGTCTGTGCTGCCGGACACGACGGAAAAGCCGAGTACCGGATCGATAATGGCAGCTGCGGCGGTCTGCGGGTCACTGACAACATACGACAACGTGCCGCTGGGCTCATGATAAAAATGCTGAACGTCAGGCGACGTCATGATTCGTCCGCGGGACGGCCAGCAACCGGTTTAGCGCGACCATCGCTCATTGCGCCCACATATAAAAATCCCGCCCTGAAGAGGGCGGGATTATGAAGGTTTGCAACATCCAGGGTCAGATCAGGCTTTCGGCGCCCATACGGTGCACCAGCCGTCAGCAGCGACAAGCTTGCCCGGGAAGATCTGGCATGGCCGCCACTCTTCGCCATCTTCACCCTGGATCAGTGCGCAGTTGACACAGGTTTGGTCCGCCGCCGGATTTGCGCGCGATGCCGGATCAACCGTACTGGCGTCATGCACGTACTTCATTGCCTGCGCCATTGCTTCGCTTTCTTCAACCTTTGGCATGTCCTGGGCAACCGCTTCCTTGCCTGGCACTACCATGGCGCCTGCCGCAGCGGCAGCCGAAAGCTGAATGAATTTTCGTCTTGCGATCTTACTCAAGGGAATCTCCTCAAAGTTTGTTGAATTCTTGCCCCAGGCTCGGCCTGCGGGAGCCGTATATTAATCGATTATGCGCCATTCACATAACCGTTTTTTGTAACTCTTTGTAGTTGAGAATGGTTCGCATTTTCATTAAAACTCAATGAGATACGGGCAAACCCAAGTACTCGCGCATCATACCGGACGAACCTGAACGGCAGCACAACGAGGCTGTCTCGGCACACGCAAAAGGCGGCATGAGCCATAAAATGTGAACGTAATCACAGCGGCATGCTCCAATTTTCTCTCGACCGGCACACTCCGGCATAATCAATCCAGGCAATGAGACGGATAGCGATGAACGGCGCAAAATTCATGAGATTCATTAAACTGACATTCCTGCCTGTTTTCGCCCTGCTCTTTTCATACACGTACGCCTTCGGCGCACCCCATTACTACACCATCAATGTCGACTACGCACTGAGTCGGCTGACGGTCGAGGCCCGTTACAGTGAGGCTGTCGATAGCATCCGCGCACGGTCACGGAAAGCCAGTCGATTCGTCCTGGACGCCCGCGGTTGTGAAGACAATGCCAAAATTCGTATCCGCAGTCGCCGCCTCCTGCTCCCCGACGACGGCATCGAATGTCTTAAATATACCGTCGACCTTGATCGCGCAGCGAAGGAATACCGAGGCGCCCGCAATCTCTCGAGCCAGAATATCGTCGTGTCACCGTCACTTTGGATGTGGCGCCCGACGCTCGACGGCGAAGCAGAAATACGTGTGCAGTTTCAACTACCAGAGAACACCCAGGTGTCGGTTCCCTGGAAATCGCTCAATGGCGACAATACGCTGTTTGCCATTCTTGAATCTCCGGAAAGCGCCAGCGCCCCGGCCGTCTTTGGCCGCTTCGATTATCGTGAAATAACGGTACCGGGTTCGACCTTGCGGCTCACCATGCTGGCCGGAAAATCCGCTATGAATCACGCCGCGGTTGCCAACTGGATTCGCGCGACAGCGACCGACGTCAGCCTTACTTATGGCCGATTCCCCAATCCGTCACCGCAGGTCGTGGTGGTGCCCGTCAGCAGTGGGCGCGGCACAGTTGCGTTCGGTCGCGTGGTGCGGGATGGCGGTGAAACCGTTGAGCTGTTGATCAATCCGGATGGAGACACCGCGGAGATGTTCACTGACTGGACCGCGACCCACGAGTTCAGCCACATGCTGCTGCCCTACCTCGATTCCAGTTTTCACTGGATTTCGGAAGGGTTCTCACAGTACTACCAAAATATACTGCTGACGCGTTCCGGTGCCTACGATGCGCAGAAGATGTGGCAGAAGCTCTACAGCGGCTTCGAACGTGGCCGCAAATCGAGTCCCGAACTATCGCCGAACGAGGCCACCGGCAGAAGCGGCCGCAACAGCCGGATGAAGGTCTATTGGAGCGGCGCTGCACTGGCATTAATGGCAGATGTCGCATTGCGCGAACGATCTGACGGTGCGGAGACGCTGGACGACGTCCTCGATCGTTTGCAGCTGTGCTGCCTGCCGTCCAGCAGGACGTGGACTGGTCCGGAGTTTTTCGCCAAGCTGGACACGTTGGTTAGCGAGCCGCTGTTTACGGAACTGTACCGTCGTTATGCAGACACAGCGGGCTTTCCCGATACCAGCGAAATTTATGCGCGCCTCGGCTTGTCAGTCGCAGATGACACCGTGAGCATTTTGCCCACCGCGGACCTGCTGTCGATTCGTGAAGCCATGACCGTGACGCACAGTCCCACGGCAGAGTGGCGCGACCGGTTGGCTACCGACGACTGAACCGCGGGCGAGCATCGCGATATACTGGGCGGCCGATTTCGAAACGGTACGCAAATGTCTGGTAGCAGCCGCATCGTTACTATCAACAAAGTTGACGGCACGCAGAGTGACCCTAGCGACGATGTGGTTGCCGTCGAGGAACCGCTTGAAATTCAGCTGGTGTCGGCGGGGCCCGGGGGCGCCGCCGCCAAATCCATTTCAATTACGATGCGCACTCCGGGCCACGACGCCGAACTCGCCCTTGGATTCCTCTTTACCGAGGCAATCATTAGTTCAAAGGACCAGGTGCAAAGCGTGCGCCACGTCGGCGAACCGGATCCCGCCACGGGCCTTGCCAATATCGTGCGCATTGAAATCGACGCAACCGTAGCACTTGATCTTGACCGACTGCAGCGACACTTCTATACAACATCGAGTTGCGGCGTTTGCGGCAAAGCGAGCCTGGAAGCGCTTAAAGTGACAGGACAGACGTCCCTGGCGGATCACAAGATCAGTTTTCCAGCGCACGACCTGGCAGCACTTCCCGAGCGCATCCGCGAGCGACAGCCGCTATTCAGCACGACAGGTGGCCTGCACGCCGCAGCAGTATTTGGTCCGGATGGTGAAATTATCATCGTGCGGGAAGATATCGGCCGGCATAATGCTACCGATAAGGTCATCGGGTCTCTGTTTCGCGAGAATGGTTTGCCGGCTCACGAACAGGGTCTGTTCGTATCCGGGCGCGCCAGCTTCGAACTGGTGCAAAAAGCACTGGTGGCGGGTATTCCGTTGTTGGCGGCGGTTGGCGCGCCATCCAGCCTCGCAGTTGAGATGGCGGTCGAATTTGGCATGACGCTCGTCGGTTTTTTACGCGACGGCAAATTTAACGTTTACACCGGTCCGGAACGGATTGCGCTGTAAAGAAACAGGATCGGGAGAAAACCAGGTTATGGCGATAAAGTACGACGCCACCATCGCGACGGAAATCATCAATCAATTTGATGCGGCTCCAGAGATGCTGGTGCAGGTATTGCATGCTTTCGTGCGACGCTACGGCTTTATCAGTGCAGAGGCCATTCGTCAGATCGCCGCCGAATTGAACCTGTCCCGCGCCGATGTGCACGGCGTCGTCAGTTTCTACCATGATTTCAG
>JBPCYD010000013.1:0-12080 GCA_051007895.1 Woeseiaceae bacterium | reverse complement strand
GATTGTAGGAGCGGCTTTAGCCGCGATTCCCTATCCCAGAAATCCCCAAAATCCCCAAACCCCTACTCGTAACGCAACGCCAGTACCGGTCGGGCCGTTGCTGCACGGCTCGCCTGCAGTGCAATCGTCAGCCATGCAACCGCCAGCGCTGCGATGGCGCTCGCGATAAACAGCCATGCCCATTCCCCGAATGGCGCTTTGTATGCAAAGCGGTTCAGCCAATCGTTCATAAAATAATAGGCGACCGGCCAGGCGATAACGTTTGCCAGCAGGACCAGCTTCGTGAAGTCGTTGGTAAGCAACAGCACGATATCCTTGACGGTCGCCCCCATAACCTTGCGGATGCCGATCTCTTTGGTGCGCCGCTCAGTGGTAAACGAGGCGAGGCCAAAAAGTCCCAGCGTTGCAACGAAAATCGCGAATGCCGAGAAAATGCCGAACATTTGCGCCTGGCGTTGCTCGGACCGATAAAGCGCATCGAATCGATCATCCAAGAATTCCCAGAAGACGGGCTCGCCCGGCACAATTTTCTTCCAGACGGATTCAAAGTGTTCAATCGCAGCGCGGTGATCGCCCGCGGCCAGCTTCACGGATAGGCGGCGCGAATAGTTCGGATTGGGTTCCGCATAAACGGTCGCTTTCATCTCGTTGTGTAAGGATGAAAAGTGAATATCCGGGATAACGCCGACCACTTCCCGATCGATAAATGAGGTCAGTTCGCGACTCATCGGTTGTCTCACAATCTTGCCAACAGCCTCTTCCGGACTCCAGCCAAATCGACGTGCCGCAGATTCGTTCAGGATGGCGGCGCCTTTGACGACGGGGTTTTCATCTGTCGGTTGATCAATACGCATTTCATTTTGCCGGAAGGCCCGTCCGGCGAGGAACTCTACGTCGTAGTGATCAAACCATTGGTAGTCCACCTTGATGTCCGCGATCGCCTGGACGGTTTCCATTGAAATTTGCACCCCCTCGGCGACGTACGCCGAGCCGTCATTGTTCTGCATGCTGGGTACCCTGGATGAGTAGACTGCAGAAAGAATATCGGGATGCGCCTCGAGTTCTGCTTTCAGCGGTTCGTAGGTCTCCAACAAGTCCGCAAAATAGGGTAGCTCACTGACCAGGTTGCGCGAACGATCGAAACCAAGGTCTACGTTACGCGCATACTGCATCTGCGCCATAACGACACCCGTCGCAATCAACAGGGCGATCGAGGTTGCAAACTGGAATACGACCAGGGACTTTCGTAGCAGAGACGATCCGGTGCCGGAAGCAGGGCCCTTCAGCACATCGACGGGTCGAAATTTGGAAAGGTAGAACGCAGGATAGCTGCCAGCGAACAGACCAACGATAACAATTCCGGCGACCAGGATCGCAAGCGACCCCGGACTTGCCAGTGAAAAAGTCAGCGGTATTTCGAGGAATGCCGAGAATAACGGCAGGACGATCTCGACCAGGGCAATTGCCAACAACATGGCGAACGCGGTCAGCAGCATGGACTCGCCGAGAAACTGGTTGATTAGCTGACTGCGTTTGGCACCAACGACCTTGCGCACGCCTACCTCCCGCGCGCGTTGCGTCGATCTGGCAGTCGTAAGATTCATAAAATTGATGCAGGCGATCAGCAGAACAAAGAGTGCGACAGCAGAAAAAGTCGTTACCGTCGCCAGGCTGCCGTTATTGCTCCATTCACCATCACGGTCAGATGTGAGATGGATATCCGTCAGTTTTTGCAAGCCAAGCGCTGAACTGCTTTCCGCATCTGCATCCCAGTGGCGTACCAGGAAGTCATTGAACTGGGCTTCCAGATCAGCCGGATCATACCCTTCGGGCAGGCGAGCGTAGGTGTAGTAATTGTTGCTGCCCCAGCTCTGCAGCTCGTCAGGTCCCATCATCAGCGGAATCGCTTCCATGGAGCCAACGAGTTCGAACACCATGTGCGTATTCTCCGGCAGGTCCCTGATGACGCCGGTGACTGTCACATCGGCCTGGTCCATCAGGTTCAGTGTTTGACCAATCGGGTCTTCATTGCCGAAGTAACGTGCGACTGCACGTTCCGTCATCACAATGTCGGTAGGATTTGCGAGTGCCGATTGGGGATCACCGCTGATGAATTCGACATTGAAAAACTCGAAAATGTTGGGATCAGCAATGACCATGTTTTCTTCTCGAAAACGAACGTCCTCGCGGGATACGGCAATACCACCGGTCGCGAGTATCCTGACGATGTCTTCGATCTCGCCAAAATCCTGTTTCATTAGCGGCGCAATTGGCGGCGCAACCGCGGCGAGTTCCAGGTTATTGCCGAAAAAGTCGCGTGTTACCCGGTAAATCCGGTCGGCATTGTCCCAATGCTTGTCGTATGAAGTCTCATAACGAACGAATATGGTAATGATGATGCAGCAGGCCAGGCCGATAGCGAGACCGAGGATGTTTATGACGCTGAATAAGGGGTTTCCGACGATATTTCGCCAGGCAATCTTTACGTAGTTGCTAAGCATGGCGTGCGTCTCCTGCCTGCTGCAGGCCCACGACGTTTTCTGTCAGGATGCGCCCATCGAGCATATTGACAACGCGACTGGCGTGATCGGCGTGACTCTGATCGTGCGTCACCATCACAATTGTCGTGCCTTCACTGTTTAGCTGATTGAGCATCTCCAGCACTTCTTCACCATTCTTTGTATCCAGGTTGCCTGTCGGTTCGTCAGCCAGGATGAGCTTCGGGCTTGTTACCACCGCTCGCGCGACCGCGACTCTTTGCTGCTGGCCACCCGATAATTGTTGGGGCCGGTGATCAGCGCGATGCGCAATGCCAACGCGCTCCAGCACTTCCCTGACCCGCTGTTGTCGTTCGGCCGGCGGAATTTTCTGGTATAGCAATGGCAACGCGACGTTCTCCGCGACGGTGAGTTCGTCGACCAGGTTGAAACTCTGGAATATGAAGCCGATGTTCTCTTTACGGATCTCCGCAAGGTCTGCCTCGGACTTTCCAGCGACGTCCTGGCCCAGGAAGCCATAGCGACCGGCGTCTGGCGAATCGAGCATGCCGATCACATTCAACAGGGTTGATTTACCGCAGCCGGACGGGCCCATGATGGCGATAAATTCCCCGGCATCAATCTCCAGGTTGATGTGATTAAGCGCCGTGGTTTCAACGTCTGACGTCCTATACGCCTTTTCGAGGTCATGTATTTCGATCATTTTTCCGCTCCTGAATCGCTGCCCTGTCATACGCACGGACTGCGGTCTGCTCTTATTGGTCGATAAATAGTCGATCGACTTCGATGAAGTTTGAATATGAAGAGATAATCACTTCATCCCCGGGGATCAGGCCGCTTTCGACCTCAATCATGTTTGGATTCCTCCGACCCAGCCGCACCTGCCGCCGAATCGCGCTCTTGCCATCCGCGGATAACACGAAAACCCAGGCGCCACCGGTGTCATTGAAAAACGGCCCATTGGCAAGAAGTACTGCACTTTCATTGCTATCGCCTAAGACCAGGCGAAGCTGTAAAGTCTGACCGCGACGAATGTCTGTTGGTGCTTCGCCGACAAATCGCAGATCCACTTCGAATTGAGATGCCTGTACCTCGGGATAAATCTTGCTGATTTCCAGCAGGTAGTTTTTGCTATTGATTTCCAGCTGCGCACGCTGGCCAATGCGTACTCTGTTCAGGTAGAACTCGTTGACGAGTGCGACCGCCTTGAAACGCTCGACGTCGTCGATTTGCCCGAGGCGTTCGCCGCGTGATTTCGACTCACCGATCTCGGCGTTCAAAGAAGTCAGTTGTCCGGA
The DNA here is from genome assembly GCA_051007895.1 of Woeseiaceae bacterium. Lineage (GTDB taxonomy): Bacteria > Pseudomonadota > Gammaproteobacteria > Steroidobacterales > Woeseiaceae > SZUA-117. The sequence continues at coordinate 8,284 of JBPCYD010000013.1, read as the reverse complement.
ACGTGGCGCACGAATGAGCAGATTGTCGAGATTGCCGCGTGCGAGCGTCAGGTTTTTCTCCAACTGCTCCACTGAGCTATTCAGCTGCTCGATTTGTGCCAGCCGCACTATTTCGTCCTGCGCCTGGCTTTCCTCGGTGACCACCCGGCGTTTCTGCCAGTAGTCAAGCTCATCGATGCTGTTTTCATAATCAGTCTTGGATATGAACTGGTTTCCCTCCAGCTCTTCGTATCTATCGACCAGCCGCGTCAGCCTGATAATCTGGTAGTCAATTTCAATCAGGTCACCTTTGAGCTTTAGCCGGTTCTGTTCGATAGCAAGCTGTGTGTTACGCAGGTTGTTGAGTTGTTCGCTAACTTCCGCTTCGCGTGCGATGACGTCGAGCTGTAGCGACGTATTGGAGAGGTCGATCAGGGGTTGTCCCTGTTCGACGAAGGTGCCTTCTTCAACCAGGATGGCCTCTACCCGCCCGCCTTCGATAGCATCGAGGTAGACCGTTTTCTCGGGTTCAACGCTTGCCCGTAACGGGATGTAGTCCTCATACATCCCGTCGGACACTTCTGCAGTACGGATTCGTTGTCCGTCGAGTGTGTATGAGGTCGACGTATCTGTCGTCAAGAGGAGAAAAGCGACCAGCGCTACTACAGCCACAACGATTGCGCCCACCAGCAGGTGCTTGCGGGACTGCTTCTCAATCTTGCGGTCCATGCCGCCGGACTGGATTTGCTGATTCGTTGCGTTCATTTCCTCTATAAAGAGCAATTCACGTGCCAGATTCGCTCTCAATAAAAACAACAACTTAAGCGCGGAACTAGGCGGATTGGTGTCCGGAATCGTAAATAAGTGATCGATTTCGAACACCACCGCCTATACAGTCAACGGATGAAGATCGATGCCACCATCCTGATCATTGACGACGATGCCGACGTATTAACGGCGGCCCGGCTACTGTTGCAGCAACACTTCGCTACCGTTCTGACCACGGAACAGCCCGGCGATATCAGCGCATTGATGGCAGCACAACATATCGATGTTTTTCTCGTTGATATGAACTTCGCTATTGGCCGAAACACCGGCGCCGAGGGTCTGCAATTGTTGGGTCACATCATGGATAGAGACCCTGACGCAGTGGTGGTTTTGATGACAGCGTTCGGTGATCTGAATACCGCGGTGCAGGCCATGCGTGAGGGGGCCGCGGACTTTGTGCTAAAGCCCTGGCAGAACGAAAAACTGGTTGCGACACTGGGCGTTGCGGCAAAGCTTAGAAAGACGCGAACCAAAGTTAACGCATTGAGCGTTTTGCCGCCGGGTGATGAGTTGATTGTTGCGTCCAGGCCAATGCGGGAAGTAATGAGTATCGTTTCGCGTGTTGGTCCGACGGATGCAAACGTTTTGATCCGTGGCGAGAATGGGACCGGTAAGGAATTAATCGCTCAGGCAATTCACCGTCAGTCGCTACGCGCGGACCAGGTGCTGGTCACCGTTGATCTTGGTGCGGTTGCCGAGGCCCTGTTTGAATCGGAGTTGTTTGGCCACAAAAAAGGTGCATTCACCGGTGCGGACAGCGATCGTGCCGGTCGTTTTCAGGCGGCCGACGGCGGCACATTGTTCCTCGACGAGATTGGCAATCTGCCAGCACAGTCGCAGACGAAATTGTTGCGCGTTCTCGAATCCCGTGAAGTCTTGCCGCTGGGTAGTGATCGTCCGGTACCAATCGATGTCCGCCTGGTTGCCGCGACAAACCAGCCGCTGGAGTCACTGGTCAGCGAAGGCCGATTCCGGGATGACCTGCTCTATCGAATAAACACGATCCAGATCGAATTGCCCGCACTGCGAGACAGGACAGACGATATCGAACCCCTGATCGAACACTTTCTCGGCGTGTATGCTCGCAAATACAGGCTGGAACAACCGCCGGTTGCACCCGCCGCTATGGCTGCGCTAAAGAACTACCGCTGGCCAGGTAACGTACGCGAACTGTCGCATGCCGTTGAGCGAGCAGTGATACTGAACAGCGGTGACGTGCTGGAAGTCGATGACTTCCGCCTCGTTAGCAAGTCAAGGGATTCTGACGCCATGTCTCTGAATCTTGAAGCCGCGGAAAGACGCATGGTGACGACAGCAATCGAGCAGTCCGGCGGCAATATTTCGCACGCGGCGGCGGCACTCGGCATTACAAGGGCGGCACTCTACAGACGCATCGAGAAGTTCAGCCTGTGAAGCGTCAGCACAGAACGAGATTTCGACTTCTCACGCTGATTCAGGTCGTTCTTATTGTTGCAATATCGCTGCTCTTCTCATGGGCACTTCTGTTCACAGATTATATTGCGGTTCCGCTGGTAATCGGATTCGTGCTGCTCCTGCAGGTGCTAGCGCTTTTGAAGTATGTCGAATCACACGTCGATACGCTGGAGGAATTTTTCGCAGCCGTAAACTACGACGACTTCACCCGGCGTTTCGTGGAGCAGGATGTCGACGCCGAATTGAAGCAGGCATTCAATCGCGTCATCGAAAGATTTCAAGACGCACGTGCCGAAAGAGATGTGCAGGCAGGTTATCTCGAAATGGTCGTTAAGCACGTACCTGTCCCGTTCATTGCTGCCCGCGCCGATGGCACACTGACCCTTGTCAACAATCCCGCCCGACGGCTGACTGGTATGCCAGCGCTGGCGCATCTCAGGCAATTGTCAGACCTCGATCCGGAGTTGCCGGCGCAGATGCTCGCGATCGAAGCCGGCAGCCAGCAACTGTTGCAGTCCCGGCTCAAAGGTGTGCCGGTGGAATTGCGGGTATCGGTGTCGGAGATACGACTTGGCGAAGATATCGAACGGCTGTATTCAATCGAAAACCTCTCCGGCGAGCTCACAGCCAGGGAGGCGAGTGCCTGGCGGAACCTGATTCGCGTGCTAACCCACGAAATCATGAACACACTGACTCCGGTTACGTCACTGGCTCAGTCTGCGACCGGCCTCCTGGATGATGCGGGAGCGAAGGAAGATGTGCGCGAGGCGATGCAGACGATTGCCAGGCGAAGCGAGGGACTGATGAATTTCGTTTCGCGATATCGCGAACTTCTCAACGTACCCCAGCCTGTCCTCGAGAAAATCGGAGTTGCGAATGCATTGCAGTCGGTTGCAACGTTGATGTCCGGTGAACTGGATGACGTGCAGGTGGTTGTCGACGTTACGCCTTCGTCGCTCGAGGTATCTGCGGATCGCGCCTTGCTCGACCAGGTGTTGGTTAACCTGGTACGCAACGGCCTGGATGCGATACAGGCTACGAGTAAACCGCGCCTGGAGCTTGGCGGTCAGCTGAATTTTGGCCGCGTCGTAATTAGCGTGAAGGACAATGGGCCAGGTATTGATGCTGAAACTCTCGACCAGATCTTCGTACCCTTTTTTACGACCAAACGGCATGGGAATGGCATCGGTCTGAGTTTGTGTCGGCAGATTATGAGTGCACACGGTGGCGAAATCGCAGTTGAAAGCGATTCAGGTGGTACGATCGTACAACTGGTTTTTTAGCGGGAGCCGGTGATGAACGTACTACCACGATGGGTTACGGCGTGCCTGCTGGCAACAGCAGTTGCCCCGGCGGGAATTGCATCGCCTTTGTTCGAAGGACAGTCGAACCTGGACCTGACTATCGAGGCGCCGTTTCGCGAGCTTGTAAAGAATCGCCATGACCAGCTCGTGTATGACGCCGTCGTTCGCTATACAGACTCAACCGGGGCCGAGCGCGCGCTGCAGGCACAGCTGACTTCTCGCGGGAACTCAAGACTGACTGCCTGCGAGTTCCCGCCGCTACGACTCATACTCACCGACAGTGAGACGGCGGGCACCGTATTCGAGGGCCAGACCCGCCTAAAAATGGTCACACAGTGCAACAGGCGCAGCAGTGCCAGGAAATGGCTGCTGCAGGAGCTGGCGATTTATCGCGCCTATAGCGAGATCACCGACTATGCGTATCGTACCCGACGACTTGACGTGGTATTCCAGGAGTACAATTCTTCGCGCAAACCACGGATACAGCCGGCATTTTTTATTGAGCGAACCGGCGCGCTCGCCGAACGTTTCCAGCGTGATTCGATAAGACCGCCAATGATCCGGCAGGAACAGCACAATCGCTCAGTTCTCGCGAAAAACATGTTGTTCCAGCTGCTGATCGCGAACACGGATTTCTCGGTCAAACGAGGTCCGGAAGGTGAAGGCTGTTGCCACAATGGACGTGTCCTGGCGAAACCAGGACAACAGGCAGACTGGGTCGTCGTTCCCTACGACTTCGATCAGGCCGGCATAATCAATACAGACTACGCTGCCCCTGGCCGGAGACTCGGGATCCGCAAAGTCCGGAGCCGCCTATACCGCGGTTTTTGTTGGCAAAATGATTCTCTGGCAGATGCAGCCGGCTTTTTTCGTGAGCGCCGTCCGGCGATAACTACCGCGTTGATTCCCACCGAATTGTCCGCGACCGCGCAGTCGCGGGTGCGGCGATACATTGACGATTTCTATGGAATTCTCGAGGACCCGGGGGAACTGACCAAGAAAATTACAGACAAATGTAGAGGAACAACATCTCCTGCAATTAGAAAGACCAGGTCTGCTGGTGACGAGTGATCAAGCAGTGATCGTCAGAAGCGATTGCATTATCATGGTCGGGTAAATGGAGTTATGAACCGATGAATCGAATCATTCAACTAACGGTCTGCCTGTTGCTGGGGTTGTCGCTGAAAGTGGCAATCGGCGAAGAGCTTGTTGCTGAATTCCAGGGCTCTGGTAACAGAACGACGACAGAGTTTACGGTCGAAGCACCATGGATTCTCGATTGGCGCATTAACAGTGATTACAACAAGATGATCTCGTTTGATCTGGATCTCGTCGACGGGACGACCGGCGTCCTGATCGGCAATATCAAGAGCGCCAAGTCGCTGGGAAACGGCGTTCGCCTATTTAATTCCGGCGGCAAGTATCGCTTTCGGGTGAACGGGTCGTTTATTCGCTGGCACCTGAAAATAAAGGAACTCACTTCCGCCGAGGCCGCTCTCTATACGCCGAAATGATCAGGCGTTGTAAACTTCCGTGAACACCCGGTCGAATACCTCCAGCTCTTCCAGTTTGCCCATGCTGACACGCGAATAGTTGGTGAACGTCTGGTAGGTTCCGCGGATCTGGATATTTCGTTCCACCATCTTTTGTTGAAACTCTGTCGCATCGCGGCCAATGTCGGCGTAGATAAAATTGGTTTGCGAGGGTAGGGGTTCGATCCCGTTTTTCCGAAAAGTCGCATTGACCATGGCACGTCCTTCGATGATTTTCTTGCGCGAGAACTGAATGAATTCGTCATCCGTGTAGCTCGCGTGTGCGGCAGCCATGCCCACGCCGTTTGCCCAGGCCATAACGTGGCCCGATACGAGTTTCGCGACGTCGGGCTGTGCCATTCCATAGCCAACCCGGAGTCCGGCCATGCCGAATATCTTGGAAAATGTCCGCATCACCAAAACGTTCTCACCTTCTCTCACGAGGTCCAGCATTGACGTGTATTCAGGATCGTCAGTGAGTTCGTTGTAGGCCTCGTCGACCAGCACCAGGGCTTTTTTGCTGACCTTGCGACAGAAAGCGCGCAGTGTATCCCCGTCAAGCGTCATCCCGGTCGGATTGTTGGGATTACATACGTAGACCATGCTGACGGATTCATCTACTGCCGCCGCCATGCCGTCCAGGTCAATCGACATATCCTGTTTCAGCGGCACTCGCACCATGTCAACGCCCATGCGTTTTGAATAACCGAGATGATCCGAATAAGTCAGTTCCGGGAGTACAACTTTTCCTCGCTTGCCATAGGCAACCATGGCGGCTTGCAAACCCTCATTGGAGCCGGACGAAAGAATCATGTTGTCGCGCGTCATTCCATTCCTCTCAACGAGAGTGTCGAGCAACATATTGCGAATTTCGCCCGGATAGTAGGCACCCTTGTGCAGTGCTTCTGCAGCGGCTTTCAGTGCCTTCTCGCTGGGTCCATAAGGGTTTTCATTTGCCCGCAGCGAAATAATGCCGGGCGCCGGGCCGAACTGTGCGAAGGCGCCAGGCGCTATGGCCAGCGCCACCGCACCGCCAATCATGCCGCGCATCAGTTCGCGACGATTGAATTGTTTTGACATGTCTTTTTCCTTTTAGGGAATCGCGACTAAAGTCGCTCCTACGTCTGGATTGCCCGTAGGAGCGGCTTTAGCCGCGATCCAACCGCCAGAATTACCCGTAAGAGCCGCTTTAGCCGCGATCCAATGACTTACTGATCCAGCAATATAGAGACTCTTCTGTTCCTTTTGCCTTTCTTCTCCACTTTACCGACCTTGATATTGCCGACTTCACTGGTGTTCCTGAGGTGCGTACCGCCACATGGCTGCAGGTCAACTCCTTCAATCTCCAGCAGCCTGACCTGGCCTGCGCCTTTTGGGGGTTGCACTGACATCGTACGTACCAACTCGGGCTGCGCCTCCAGTTCCGCATCACTAATCCAGCGAGACGTGACCGCATGACTGCCGTCGACCAGCGCATGCAGATCAGCATTGACCCGTTCCTTATCCACCGTATCTTCCATGTCGAAATCGAGCCGGCTCTTGCTGCTGGAAATATTGCCGCCCGTAACACCGTACTGCAGCACCGAACCAAGTAGATGTAGCGCTGTGTGCATGCGCATGTGAAGATAGCGCCGCTCCCAGTGAAGCGTCGCGGTGACTTCAGTCCCAGTGATCGGCAGCACCTGCCCCTCGGCCACAAGGTGACGAATATCGCCGTTCTTTCCATACCGCGTATCGACGATAGTGACACTACCGCCATCCCATTGCAGCGTGCCTGTATCGCCCGGCTGGCCGCCGCCCATCGGATAAAATACGGTGCGATCGAGAACCACCGCACCGTCTTCAGAATCGGTAACGCTGCCCGTACACTCCTTGAGATACGAGTCTTCTCTAAATAGTTGCTCGGTCATCGTGATTCCTGCTGCCGCGTGCGCGACCAATGTACTCTATAATTACCTTTCACACACTGGATTCTGAACGTAGCCCGGCATGATTAACAATCCTGTATTCGGTACCCGACCGATTGGTCGTTTCTTTATCAAGATGCAGGGCCTGCATAACCACTTTGTTATTACCGACGGCCGGAATGAGCGGTATCGACCCGATGACGACGAGATCATCCGTGTCTGTGACGTCCACACCGGCGTTGGAGGTGATCAGCTTGTAATCATCGAGCAGCCGACAGTGGCAGGTGAGCAGGGCGGTGCAACAGCGTTTATGCGTTTGCTGAATGTCGATGCACGTGAAGTTGAAGCTTGCGGTAACGCGACGCGCTGCGTCGCATGGTTACTGATGCAGGAGCAGGGAACCGACGTCGTTATTTTGGAGACGCTGGCAGGCCTGATCGAATGTCGGCGAACCGGAAATCTCCGAGTCAGCTGCAGTATGGGTCGAATCAGTACCGAGTGGCAGGATGTGCCGCTATTGGAAGTGCGCGATACTCTGCATCTTGACCTTGGCACCGAAACGCTGGGTAAAGCCGTCGCGCTCAATATTGGCAATCCGCACGTGGTATTTTTTGTAGACGATCTGGATGCCGTGAGTCTCGAGGCGGTTGCGCCTGGCATACAGTCCAATCCGCTGTTTCCCGACCAGGTCAATGTCGGCCTGGCGCAGGTAGTTGCCAGTGATCATATGCGCCTGGTCGTATTCGAGCGCGGCGCCGGACTCACGACTGCGTGCGGCAGCGGGGCGTGCGTTGCGGTCTACGCCGCACAGCTTCGAGGACTGACCAGCGCGAAGCAGATGGTCGTGACGATGCCGGCCGGCGATACGCTGATTGAGATAAGTGACAAGGCTGTCGCGACCATGACGGGCCCCGTTGCCTATTGCTTCTCAGGCTATTACTAGCAATTTGTCGACAAACAGTCTGCTCTCTATCGAACGCTGCCGATCTCATACCGGTAGTCACCGAGTCGGGCTAAAGCCCTCCATGCCGGCGTCAGACTAGTCCGAACAACAGGAATGCCGTTGCGGCGATCGTGCCTGCCGTTAACGCGTATGGAAGCTGCGTGCGTACGTGATCGATATGATCGGTCGCCGAGGCCATGGAAGCGACGACCGTGGTGTCGCTAATCGGTGATGCGTGATCACCAAAGATCGCACCCGAAATAGCAGCACCTAACAAAAGGGGCACCGATAGTCCGAGCGTCGTCGCGATCGGAATTGCAATCGGAATCATGATGGCAAACGTGCCCCAGCTGGAGC
>JBPCYD010000012.1:0-5045 GCA_051007895.1 Woeseiaceae bacterium | reverse complement strand
GCTACTCCTGCAACCAGCCAGTACGTTTTTGACAGGTCGAAGCGGGGATCGAGTCCCAGCGCCATGATGGACGCAGTGGCATTGGGTATGCCGCCGCCGAGCAAGACGGCCATGACGCCGTCGTCATTCAGGAATAATTCTCGCTCGCCAAGTGGAAAATCCAGGGCAGTGTCGAGGTCCAGTCGTTCCACCCAGTACTGCAGCTCGCCGGGAGCGTCCCCCGTGGCTTCACCATTCTCGAACATTGCCAGGACGACGACCTTGATCGGTATCGGCTCGTCGGCGACAACCACAATGGGTACAACAAGCAGGCAGACCAGGCTTAGCAGTGTCTTCGGTAGCCGAATACGCCATCTAGCGGCCCAGGGACTGGCAAATTGCATCGAGGATCCTCTTTCGTTTTTGTTCTTGAGGAGCAAGCATACTAACGCATAATAAATGGGGACATTCCTAATTAAGCTTGCTGACTGATTAATGCAGAATGTCCCCATTAATCCGGAATGTCCCCATTTATTTGAGATTAATTCGGAATGTCCCCATTTATTTGTTATCTCGATTATTCAATCCCGTATGTTGTCCGGCCTGCTTCGATACTCGCTCAGTCGTTTCATCAGCCAGTCTCCGGAAGGGATCTTCTTTTCACCGCTACACTCGACGTAGTACAACTTCTTGCTAAAAGAACTCTTGCTGGCCAATCGCTCGATAAATTTCTCGCCCGTTTGTGCGTAGCGCTTGCCTAATTTGTATTTCATTCGCAGGTGCTCTTCTGCTTCCCGTGAATTGTGGCGCTTGTTGTTGCGAATAAACACGCAGTCGCTGCCGCCAACGGATCTGAGAAGATAATCAATTTCTGTGGGAACGTCATTGCCGGCTGGCGCGGCTAACGGCAGCAGGCACAGCAGGAGAGTCGTGGTAAGAACTTTCATCGATAGGTCACAGCGATCGCTGCGCATTCTTTCGTAGCCGCACCCGTGCTGACATCGGGTTATGGTCTGATGAAGTTACGTTACGTGTCGTTGCTTCGAGTACTTCCAGACCGCGGACATAGATATGGTCCAGCGGCTGCCCAAATACACGCTTGCGGTTATCCTCGTCATACTGAATCGTTTCGAGACCGAGACTGTCGGTGATTTCGACCAGAATCTCGGATCGCCGCCGGCGCCAGGTATTGAAGTCCCCGGAAAGCAGAATCGGGCCCGCGTGGTCATCCAGGACCGACTGCGCCTGGCGAATCTGCTCCTGAAAACCGCGAGTGCCGAACGTAAAGTTTACTGCGTGGATATTGACAACCAGCAGTGTCTGATTGGTCTCAGTCAGTCCATACTCGGTTATGACCGTAGCCTTGGGCGTACGAATCCAGGGTTCTACGGTTACGAAATTGCACTGTGTCAGTGGTTTCGCAGTACTTACTGTCATGACCCCCGTCAGTGATCGCCGTGAGCGGTATCCCGGAGAAAACGAGTGATACAGATCGTCAGTTACGACACCCCAGGCACTTGAGCCAAGCGAGGCTTCCTGAAAGAACATCAGGTCGGGATCCCCCTGGAAATCCGCCAGGTCAATCGTCCAGTTCGGATCGCCTCCTTTTCGAATATTCCAATTCAATAGCCGTATATTCTCTGAGTCGAGCTCATCAAGTACTGACTGATTGTTGCCGACGAGGCGGTTTGAACAAGCATCCGGATTCATCTGGACACCGTCGACGCCTGGATGTTGATTCATGTTTGCCGAGCTGCTGATCGCTGGTGATACCGATCGAATCCCGGATTCGCTGATTCGAACGCCGGCCAGCACACTGACACTTTCGTCAAATGTTGCGCACCCGGTAACGGTTGCAAGGGCGATCAGCATCGCTCGCGATTTCACTTTTATTCCCCTGGCGGTGTCCACTTAAAGGCTTATGAGGCTGGTCAGGATTGTGTATGCGCCGATGACGAACAATGCTGCAACCGCCAGGCCATAGCAAACACGCATGCCGAATCTCAGCATTTCGTTAGAAACCGTTCTGTATGCAATCACACTAAGTACGAAGCCAACGATGAACTGAATCAGTATCGAGAGTCTGATCCAATCGGTTGCCCCAGTATAGTCAATGACGAAAGGAACAATTGATGCCGATACCTGGTATGCCGCGACGGCATAGAAAAAGCCGATAATCGCGTAGCCAGTCTTCCTGGTGTTCATCTGTTGATCGTGTTCAATGGTCGTTGTTTTCATAGCTTGCCTCGCGTTGACATTCGCCACCGCCGTAAAATGACGCGGCTCTATTTCTAGGGCAATTAATCAGCCTTTAGTAATTTGCGATCATCGGACCGGGGCTGACGGACTAGTGGGGAACACACTTCCGTTTCGTCGCGAAGCGAACGAATCAGTAACCACGTGCTGGCGGCTTTTGCGTAGTCAATCAGCGCACGATTCCACAACAACCAGACAAAGTCAGTCATGCCTTCGCCTTAACGGTGTGCAGTCGAAAGACGTCCCGGCGACGGCGACACAAGCAAGTGATGATTGGTCCTCATCGATCATGACAGTGCAACCGTGATGAACGCTATAAAAATAATGACGAGCGCGATCCAGTACCAGACCGACTTTCTTCTGCTTGATTTGTCTAGCATCATCCTGATCTCCCAACGTAGATCTAATGCATGCGGTGTGTCCGAATCACTCGAACTGTCGATGTTGCGATTGCCTGATTCCGAATTGCATTGCTCGAAAAGTCATGTCGGAACAGCGGAAGTGACATTCCACGCCAGCGACTGCCGCCGCCGTTGGTGCCATCGAGTTATGCAGGCGCCAAGTTCCGGCTATTGGCGTTCAAAGCGTTAACAGCGATGTCTGAATGCCGTCTCACAAGTAGTCTCCAGTTCGCTAAAGACTGTACGTGTCAGGTGGCCTCATGACTTGTCCTGTTCGCTCAGATGCTTGTCATTGCGCACCAAATCGTTCAGTCGCTGACGTCGTCTGTGTCATCCTTGGGAAGGGTGACTCTCCTGTCATGAAAGGCGAGCATTTCGACAATGCCTGCGGCTTCAGATCGACCTCTCGCAAATGCGTCGCGTAACGAAGTCGAGATAGGTTCCTCCAGCATCAGGCGAGACGCGATTAATGCCTGACTGCCTTCATTGTTAAGAAGTGTATAAACGTAGGCGACAAGCTCGCGGACCGTGGGGTTGAGCGCAAGGCGTTCGCACAGCCCGGCCACGAGGCCTCCTGCGAGCGCGTAACGTTCATCTTCATCTTGAATTTCATTGAGAGAGATCGAACGAATCCAGATGTACGCTGTGCGTGCGACCGCATCGATGGTATCCAGAGAGTCGTCACCCAGGGGGGAATCAACGTTGCCAGTGTCGTCGTCGTGCATTCGGTCAAGGTAGACGAGGTGTGCGCCTGCCTCTTGTCTAATTCGGTCGAATTCGATTCAATGCAGGTCAGATGCTTTACGAACCTTCAACACTGGCTTCAATCACTGCGTTATTGGCAACCGCACTTCGAGAGGAATACGGCATAGACCCTGAGCCGGTCTTTTCGCAGGCCGATTTGCCGATTTCGCCGCCTGAGTCGCCGCAACTTCGATATCCGTTGACAAAAATTCGCAAGTTATGGGCTGCAAGCAAAGAGGCATCCGGCGATGAAGAAATCGGCCTCAAAACCGGTTGGTATGCCAAGCCAACTCATTTTTATGCGTTCGGGTATTCATGGTTAGCAAGCTCTACTTTGCTTGGTGCGTTTCAGCGGCTCACTCGTTATCTTCATCTCGTGTCTACCGCGTCGGTCGAAGTCAGTTTGACCGAGACTCCAGACAGCTATGCGCTCGCTGCCGTTTTTCCTGACAAAGCGGCAGCACCACCAAAAGAAGGCATAGATTGCGGCATGACGGCCCTCCTGGCCCTTTGCGACACTGTTGCAGAGAAGAAAATACGCCCGATCCGGGTCGAGCTGGCCTGGCCGCCCACGGTACATCCCGAGGCATATCGCGAGGCACTGGGCGCGTCCATCCACTTCAATGCCGATGTCGGAACACTTCACTTTGACAAAGCCGACCTTTTGGAGAAGCTGCCTCACGGCACACCGGATATCGCAATGGCGACCGACAGGATTGCCGAGCACTATATTGAAACACTTGATCCGCGCAAAGTTGCGTCACAGGTCAGGCGGCTGCTCATCGATCTGTTGCCATCCGGCGAAGCGGATCAGGACACCGTGTCCAGCCGCCTGAATCGCAGTACGAGCACCCTGCAACGTCAATTGCAGGGAGAGGGCGTGAGCTATCGAGAGGTTCTGGAAGGTACTCAACGCACGCTTGCCGAAATCTATTTGCGCGACAAGAAATACTCCCATGCACAAATCGCCTATCTCCTGGGCTTTTCCGAGCAGAGTAACTTTTCCAGAGCATTCAAGCGCTGGACATCAATGAGCCCGCGACAGTTTCAGGCGTCCTCAGAACACAAGTAAGCATTGCGGGGCGCAGATAAGGGGTCAGAGTCTATTTTTGCACGACCGGGTTTACTACGATAACTTGCACTGACCACAATCCGCTATATCGGCGTCCAACCAAACGTGGGATCCCAGACCTATTGCTCGTCAGCAACAGCCGCCAAATAGACTCAATCTCCAAATCGCTCTAAACTTGAGTTTGTGTTCCAGTGGAAAAGAAACCCCGGCAAGAACTAAAAACTTCTATCTTGGTTGACAATAATGACAAAATTATCAAGAAGCACGAGCACCGCCATTGCTCAAAAATCAAACCATGACCAATAACACGGCAGCCGCAATACCACTTGTGCGATCTGTGTTGCATCCAACAGATTTTTCACCGGCCAGCGATAGAGCCTTCGCCCATGCGCTGGCCATTGCGCTGCTTCGACAAACCGATTTCACGATTCTCCACGTCGGTCCGGAGAATGCGTCCGACGCAGACTGGTCGCGCTTCCCGTCTGTGCGCCAAACTCTGGAGCGATGGGGGTTGCTGGATGCTGGCAGTCCGCGGTCGGCGGTTATGGATGATCTTCAGGTCCGCGTAAAGAAAGTGGCGATTCGCAGTCGGC
>JBPCYD010000011.1:0-6662 GCA_051007895.1 Woeseiaceae bacterium | reverse complement strand
ATCACTAGCGGTGGATCGATGGCGAATCTCATTGCGTTGACAGCAGCCCGCGATCATTGTCTTGGCGACAATGCTCGAACGCAGGGGTTACAAGGACGCTCGTCCGTGCTGGTGCTTTACACCTCTGTGGAGGCTCATAGCAGTATTGACAAAGCTGTTTCCGCGCTAGGTTTAGGTTGCGATAACCTCAGACACATTCCATGCGACGACGCTTTTAGAATACGTCTGGATCGGCTCGAACAAGCCATCAAGCAGGACCGGGACGCAGGCTTGACTCCATTCTGTGTCGTAGGTAGTTCCGGTACAGTTACAACAGGTTCTATCGATCCGATCGAAGACCTGTCGAAGCTTTGCAAAGCTCAGAACATGTGGCTACACATTGATGGCGCATACGGAGCGCTTGCGGTGATGAGTAAACGCTACCGTGAACCTCTTTCTGTAATCGGGCTCGCCGATTCCGTCTCCCTGGATCCCCACAAGTATCTGTTTGCATCATTCGAAGCAGGTTGCGTGATCGTGAAAGACGCAGCAACCCTTCAACACTCGTTCAACTTCTCACCAAGTTATCTCACAATGGAGTCAGATCCAGACCTCATTAACTTCTCAGACTACGGCCCGCAACTTTCCCGAAGCTTCAAGGCGTTGAAAGTCTGGTGGTCCTTGCGTCACTTCGGCAGAAAGGCTTATGCGTCCGTCATCGAGAGGATGACCGATCTCGCTTCCTATATGGGTGAGGTTGCGGAGTCGAGGCCGGAGTTCGAGTTACTTACCCCGGTCGTGTTCAACTGCGTTTGCTTTCGCCTGATAGACCTTAGCGACGACGAGAACAAAGCAGTTTTGAAACGACTGGTTGATAACGGCACTGCATTCCTTGGGCCTGCATTACTCAACGGTCGATTCGGGTTTAGGGCATGCTTTATGAATTTGAGAACCAGCGAAAATGACGTCGAAATCATCATGGACGAACTTGCAGCCCTTGCGCGAAACGGCGGAGGTTCGTGAATCGGTCTACGGCCGCTTCGGGTCATTAGCTGACATTTCACGTAATTCTAGCTTTATGACCGCTTTAGGGCGCAAAGCAGACATAAACTACGTTTGAATTACCGAATTCTGACCTCTGCCTTCGGCCACTAGCGGACACCGTCCGGCCAATGCAGCGATTTGTTAGGCGGCGTCTTGCCGTGCCGCACGGGCAAACCCGATTCCCATTACCAGGCCAAGTAATAACCCAGCCACAATGAAGAATATCGACACCCAACCATTGTTCTCGTCGTGATTGGGTAAAAGCTGCAGTCCGGCTGCCATAGTAAGTCCGGTGACTAACCCGGACACAGTCCAGCAAAGTATTAATCGCAGGTCGTATCGGAAATGAAGCATTTGAAACAGCACGCCGCCAAATAAACCTCCTACCGAAGCCGACCCAAAGAGAAACAGAATCGTGGTAGCACCTGTTTCGACGCTCGGCAGCCCCGGACTTACTAGCGGCCCAAGAAAAAACACGGGACACAGCGTCACTGCAAGCACTAGACCAAATATAAGGGGTGCGAGAGCCCAGTGAAGTGCTGGATGCGTCCGGTCAAAGAGCCAGCCGACAGAAACTGCAAGATAACCTCGATTACTTTCAGAGGAGTCACCGATCTTCATTTCGCCGCCTAGCTACTGTATATCTTGCGGAATTGCAGCGTAACGTATCTAGATGCGCCAATATCGATGGGCTGCTATGGGTCAAAAGCAGACCTTTTCACCGATATTACCCCAACGGCTGCTTTCCGGGGCTAAGCGTACGTTCAAACTCTCCAAAATCGAGGAAATAGAGGCTCTGCTTTCGGCCAAAAGCAGCCGCCAAATAGTCATTCTGTCGGGAGCGGTAATCCCTGCTGGCGCAAGAATGAAAGTTCATTGAAGTAGCCACGTTGAAAGACTATGTGGTCATCGACAATGTTGAAAAAACCACAACCGCGCAATCCCTTCGGGTCCGTCCACTCTAGTATCGCCCAGTCTCCGTCCTGAAATATATTCTCTATTTGGCAAACCATGGTCGCACGGCCAAATTCTCGAGCGAACATCTCTCGTATGGCATCTCGACCGACCATCGGATCCTGCACTACCTGATGATTGGTCGCGTCTTCCGAATAAAACATTGCCACTTCATCTGCGTCACCGCGGTTGAATGCTGATACCCAGTTTTTCACTACTTCGCGGGGTTCCATATTGCCCGTAGTCTCCGTATTGCCTAGACCATTCGAGATCCGCTTCGGGTCATAAGCGGTCATTAGCACCCATAATAGCTTAACGACTGTTTATGGGGTGAAGCCGACATGATTATCATCTAAATCACTGAATCATGAATTTCATCTTCGGCTAATCGCGGTCACTCGATTTGAGTCTGCCCGATAAGTTTGTCGCACAACTCCAGAACCAATCTCTAAATACACTTTTGTGCCCGTGAACATAGTGCTGAAAACGAGATCGCGCGAGGAATCCACGTATCGTCTGCCGGTGTGGAAATCAGTTGGTCTAACCGAGTTAATCGACGCTCCGGCAATCGTGGCAGGTCGAGAATCTGTGGCACGAATTCGATTCGACCCCTTTGATTTTGGGCTTTTGTCAGACTCAGCAACGTTCTCCCTCGCCAACGCGACCCGATCTTGCGAATAGGTGTATGCTTTGGTTGCAGAGTCAGTTCGCGGTTTCTGGCGAATAAAAGTCAAACATAGAGTCCAAGTGACTACGCGCCTCCAGGTTGAATTTATGTACAGTCGACCGGTTATCCTAGCGAGTATCCTGCTTGCTAATACTCTTTTGATCACTGCCTGTGGCGATGGGGGGTCGAGTCCGCCCACGGCCGCCCCGCAAACGCCGCTTGTGAGCGTTGAATCCGCTCCGAACGAATTGGTGTTTCGCTGGCTGATTACGCCCGGTGCCACCCACTACAGATTGCTTGAAAACGCTGATGGCCACTCCGGGTTTACGCAGATCGGCGCTGATATCCCCGCTGACGTTTTGGCGACAACACTGGCTGTTCCTGTTCACCTGCATGATTTCGTAAACTCGCTGTACATCGTTCAAGCCTGCAATCAGATTGGGTGCACGGGCTCAAGGGAAGTCAGCCCGATGCAATCCATGCTTCGCACGATCGGGTATTTCAAGGCATCCAATACCGAAAGCGGCGATCAGTTCGGCCGGTCAATTGCGCTTAGCGACGACGGCACGACATTGGCAGTTGGCGCCATCGACAGTAGCAGTTCCATTGGGATCAACGGTAGTCAGAGCGACAATACCGCCGCACGTTCCGGTTCTGTGTATGTATTCCGATCGGATGGTCGAACCTGGGTCCAGGAGGCCTATATAAAGGCTTCCAACACCGAGTCAGGCGATGAATTTGGAATTGTTGCACTCAGCGGGGATGGCAACACACTGGCTGTTGCCGCGAGCGCTGAAGATGGCGGCGGTATCGGAATTAATGGTGATCAAGACAACAACGCTGCTGCAGGTTCGGGAGCTGTGTACTTGTTTCGCTTCAACGGCACCGACTGGTTTCAGGAAGCCTACATCAAGGCCGCAAATAGCGATGCCGAGGACGCTTTCGGGTCGTCGGTTGCGTTAAGCACAGATGGGGACACCCTGGTCGTAGGTGCTCATTTAGAAGACGGTAGCGGGACGGGCGTCAATGGTGCCCTTGATGACAATTCGGCGAGTGATGCCGGCGCGGCCTATGTCTTCAGGTTCGACGGGCAAGACTGGTTCGAGGAGGCATATATCAAGGCATCCAATACCGGGACCGGAGATCAATTCGGTTTTGACGTCGCCCTAAGCGATAGCGGAGACACCCTGGCGGTTGGAGCCCCAGGTGAGCAAGGGAGCGCAACCGGCATCAACGGAATTCAAAACGATGAATCTCCGGACGGTGTTGGTGCAGTTTACGTGTTCCGGTTTGAAGGGACAGACTGGATTCAGGAGACCTACGTCAAACCATCCAGCATCCGACCCAACAGTCTGGGAGACGGACTCAGATTCGGACACACAATTGATTTAAGCGGAGACGGCGACACGTTGGTAGTGGGGGCCAACCGCGACAGCAGCGACGCGATCGGAATTGATGGAGACCAGAACAGCGGTAGCATCGACAACTCAGGTGCTGTCTTCTTGTATCGGTTCCGAGACCTTGACTGGATGCAGGAAGCCTATTTCAAGGCGTCAAACACCGGATTTGACGATGGGTTTGGCAGTGCCGTCGCATTGGGTGCTGGCGGCAATATTCTGGCCGTCGCAGCTCCAGGCGAAGACAGCAATGCCACCGGCATCGGCGGAACAGACAGCGACAACTCGGCTGGAAATTCCGGCGCCGTTTATCTCTTTCGTTTTGCCAGCACGGGCTGGCATCAACATGCTTTTGTTAAAGCCTCCAATACTGAATCTGGCGACGGTTTTGGTAGCGCTATTGCTCTAAGCTCGGACGGAGGCAGGATGGCCGTAGGGGCACCTGGCGAGGGCAGCAACGCAACCGGAATCATCGGCGACCAAAGCGACAACTCGGCACCTGCCGCCGGAGCGTTGTATCTCTACTAAGGACAAATTGAATTTGAAATCGTATTCTGGGAGGTTATAAGAAACTGGTTGTCCGATTCAGTCGAAGTGATGTCGGATGCACCTGTCATAGAAACACAGTTTCCCGTCAGGGTAGGCCCTGAGGACCACGGTATTCCCGAGCAGCCCAAGGAGAGAATAATGAGAGCACTTATAACGTTGGCCGCAACTACAGTATTTCTGGCGACTGGTATCGCCAATGCAGAACATCATGAGGCTATTGCCGATTCAATAGCTGACTCAAACCGCGCCGAGGCGAACAGCGAGCGCGACGGTGCACGAAAGCCCGACCAGGTTCTTGAGTTCATAGACCTGAATGCCGGTGACGTCGTCCTCGACTACGGTGCCGGTGGCGGTTATTGGGCTGAGTTGTTTAGCGGTGTCGTCGGTGATGGCGGCAAGGTTTATGCTCACCAGCGTGCTGGCGAGCGCTACGAAGAACAGAAGGCGGCGTTTGCAGCACAGTTTGCTCCGTTCGGAAATATTGAGCTGATGCCACTCGACAGCGGTGCAGCCTTTCCACTTGGCGACGGAACCGTAGACTCGATCATGGTGTCATATCTCTTTCATCACATGCACTACGCTGACGGTTCGGGTGAGATGTTCCCCGACAGCTCTAAAGCGCTGTTCGGTGAGTTTCAGCGCGTATTGAAACCCGGTGGTACGATCATCATCATCGAACATGCCGCTGTTGACGGTTCCGGACGGGCTGAAAGCGGCGGATGGCATCGCACGCCGCCCGAAATGGCGAAAACTGACCTTGCCAGTATCGGGCTGGAGTTTGTCGCCGACGCGCCGGAAATTTTCCACAATCCTGACGACGATCGAAAAAATATCTGGTTTGAGACTGGTCTGCAGGGCAAGACGACCACTTTCGTTCAGAAGTACCGCAATCCGGATTAGACATTTCCAATATCAAGGGGTCGAACCGAATAGACTGAAAAATTCGGTTCGACCCCTTTCCCCATCGGGATCCGAAACGAGATTTGATAAGCAACAGCACAAACACATCTAGCGGAAATATTCAGTCAGGGGAGAGTCGAGGTGGCAAAAGCAGACAGATTCAAATTAGTGTTCATCGCGATTTTCACTGTAAGCACGGTAATGGCGGCTGCAGAGTCACTTGCGCAACACAATAATCCGTATCGCGCCTATTACAGTTGGGCAAAACTACCGGAGGGGAGAGTCCAGGGCGTTGTTGCCGGGATCTATGCAGATCCCGACGGCCAGCATATTTGGCTGATGGATAGATGTGGCGGGAACAATTGTGCAGGTGTTGATGTAGACCCCATACTCAAGTTTGACCTGCAAGGAAACTTCGTCAGGAGTTTTGGTAAGGGGCTTTTCGGTTGGCCGCATGGGTTCTTCGTGGATCACGAAGGAAATTTGTGGGTGACTGAGGGATCGCCGGCTGGAGAACCGCGGGGCGAAGCGGGCTTTAGGATCGGCCGGGGACACCAGGTATTCAAGCTAAGTCCGGACGGTGAGGTGTTGATGACGCTTGGCGAGGCGGCTGTTCCCGGAGACGATGAGACACACTTTAATGGACCTGCCCACGCGGTAGTCGCCCGAAATGGCGACATCTGGGTTGCCGATGGTCATCGAGGCGGCAACAATCGCCTTGTAAAATTTACAGCGGACGGGAAATTCATCATGCAGATTGGTGGTGGGATCGAGTCCGCTACAGTTGAACATGGTCTGTTCAACGACCCCCACCACATTGCAATGGATTCTACCGGCCGGCTGTTCGTTTCCGACCGCGGCAACAATCGCGTCCAGATATTCGATCAAGAGGGAACCTTCCTCGGGCTTTGGACACATTTCGGCAGACCGAGCTCAATCGCTATCGATAGTGACGACAGGATTTACGTCGTGGATGGCACAACGTCGTTGACAGGTGTACTGCGCCAGCAGGTTTACAGTGGTCAGGTGGCTTCCGGCGGCGGAAGTTATGGCTACAACCGGGGCATCTGGGTCGGTGATGCTACGAATGGCTCAGTTGAGGCGTTTATTCCCGAGCTGGAAATCTCCGGATTCGAAAATGGTGTGCCGCTCGGCGTCGATCAGGAGTTTAT
>JBPCYD010000010.1:0-10866 GCA_051007895.1 Woeseiaceae bacterium | reverse complement strand
GGATCAGCTCCGCGCTCGATGAGGTAGTCATAAACCGTTTGCGCTCGCCGTTCTGACAAGCCCAGGTTGTAGTCGGCTGCGCCATTTGCGTCTGTGTGCCCTGCAACCTCGACAACGAGATCCGGATTCCTGGTTAACGTGCGCGCAGCATCGTTTAGCTCATTCGCAGCGCTGGCCAGCAACACATCGGAATTCGTTTCGAACTGCACAGACGGCAGGCGGATCTCCTCACGAATTTCGCAACCGCGGGAATCCACAGCAACACCCGGCGCCGTATTCGGGCAATCGTCACGATCATCGATGATGCCATCATTGTCGGTGTCCGCCGGGGGTGGTGGAGGCGGAGGTGGGGGCGGCGCAGGTTCGGGTTCCGGCTCAGGCGCCGGTTCGGGGGTGGGTATGGAACCTCGACCGCCCCAGCGCGCGCCTATAGCCAAGCCCGCATACGAATGATCACGATCGTAGAAGTCGATGTCACCCCGCAGGAACCAGTGATCGCTGAACTGCCAGCGTGCGCCGAGGCCGCCCGCAAGCTGGACATCGGTTTGCTTTCTGAACGGTATTCGACTGTCGCTCGTGTCATTGTCGATTGTCGACGCGCCTATTTTCAGGAAATAGTTCCAGTCTGCATCCGGATCCCGAAACCAGCGAACTGCCATAAGCGATGGCGTCCTGTAATCGATGGACGCACCAGGAATCAGTGCTTCGAGCGCAGGATCGACGTTGCCGAGACCCGCTTCGCCACCGTCGACGTAGGAGAGCTCCAGCGACCAGCGCGGATTGAATTGCCAACCCACCAGCGCCTTCCAGCCACTGTCGCTGTCGTCATTCGTTGACCAGCCACCTGCCTGACCTTCCGGATCGACATGGGTTACGCCGAGGCCTGCACCCGCATACCAGCATTTTTCAAACTCGTCTCCGGAAAAACCGCAGACATGGTTGTCGGCAAGCGCATCAGGGCTCGAAACGAATGCGAGCGCGAAGACCATGATCATCATAGGTGTAGCCGAACGGCGAGGCGTTACGATTCGAGCGAGCAACAACATAAGCAGGATACCTGTCATAAATAAACCAATGCTGCCGGCACCGCGCACCGCGGTTTCAAGTCGCCCTTCGTCGGCATCGATGCGATCATTCAATCCGTCATTATCCTTGTCGCCTCTGTCGACATCGTCCGGAATGCCATCGTTGTCGCTATCCGTATCAACTGAGTCACGCATGCCGTCGCCGTCAGTATCTACGTCACCTTCGATGCTATCGTCGACGCCGTCGTTATCAGAATCGGGGTCGCGCCAATTGCCTATACCGTCTCCATCCGAGTCGATAGATCCTTCCGTGTTGTCCGGCAGCGTATCCCCATCGCTATCGGCGTCACGAAAATCAGGAATTCCATCGCCGTCAGTGTCGTTTGGCTGCAGCGCATCGTCGACGCCGTCTGCATCGGCATCCGTTCCACCGGTAGCATCGACGTCAATGGCGTCGTCCAGCCCATCGCCGTCGGTATCCGTCCCGCTAAGTGGCGGGACCGCATCAGCTTCAGTTGCGTCATCGATGCCATCATCGTCTGAATCGTTGTCACGCCAGTCACCAACCGTGTCATTGTCGGTATCAACCACGGTTTCAATGATATCGGGTATGCCGTCGTCATCGCTGTCGACGTCCAGGTAGTCATCAATCGCATCGGCATCCGTGTCGTTCGGTTCCAGTGCATCGTCCGCGCCATTGCCGTCGCTGTCCGCTCCCCCGGTGTTATCGACATCGATTTCATTCGGCAAACCATCCATGTCGTCGTCGTTTTCGCTTAGCGGCGGTACGCGATCGGATTCGGTGGAATCGTCGATGCCATCGTTATCGCTATCGAGATCGCGGAAGTTGGCTACGCCGTCGCCGTCTGCATCCCCGCCGCCTTCGAGTTCATCCGGAATGCCGTCGTTATCTGAATCGAGATCGAGGTAGTCCGGGATCGTGTCCATGTCGGTGTCCGTTGCGCCAACCAGGTCTTCGTCAGCATCCGCAATACCATCCTGGTCTGTGTCGACACCATCACCGAAAGATTCAGGCATGCCGTCTACGACATCCACGATGCCGTCGCCATCCGAATCATTGCCATCATCAACAACGCCATCGAGATCAGCGTCGAGACCGGCTTCCGGAGTACCGGCTATGTCGAAGGTTCCATCGTTGTCTGAGTCGACTTCCTGAAAATCCGGCAAGCTGTCTCCGTCAGCATCTGGCAGTGCGCCAACACCTAGCGGCATGCTTCCGGCATCGGCCTGCGCATCGCCGTCAGCGTCCGGCAGGCCCGCCTCGATAACGTCGTTGATGCCGTCATTGTCTGCGTCGAGATCGCGAAAATCCGGTACACCGTCATTGTCGGTATCGGCATCCGGGACACCGTTCATATCTGCATCAACAGACAACAGGTCATCAACAACGCCGTTGCCATCCGCGTCTGCCTGGCCGGTAACGTCCGCGTCATAGGCATCGTCAATGCCATCTGCGTCAACGTCTGCACCGGACGGTCCTTCGGCGCTGTCCAGAATGCCGTCATTGTCAGTATCTGTGTCGCGCCAGTCGCCGATGCCATCACTGTCAGTATCGCCGGTGCCCTCAATTGCATCCGGAATACCATCGTCGTCACTGTCGATGTCCGAGTAGTCGGGCGTGCCATCACCATCAGAGTCAACGGGTTCGGTCGCGTCATCAATGCCGTTGGCGTCTGCATCCGTGCCGCCTGTGCTATCGACGTCGAACGCATCGTCAATGCCATCACTGTCCGCGTCGGTTCCTGCGAGGGGTGGCAGGTTATCGGCCTCGTCCGAATCAGGTATGCCGTCGTTGTCGCTGTCGGTATCGAGGTAATCCGGAATACCATCGAGATCGCTGTCTCCGCCACCTTCGATGACGTCGGGAATGCCGTCCCCGTCGGCGTCGCTATCGGTGTAGTTAGGTATTCCGTCACCATCTGAATCTGTCAAGGTGAACAGGTCGTCGACACCATCTCCATTGCCGTCCATACCGCCGGTGTTGTCTACATCCAGGGCGTCGTCGATGCCGTCGCCATCGGTGTCGTCTCCGGTCAGCGGCGGTTGATTCATTTCCTCATCACTGTCCGGGATGCCATCGTTGTCGCTATCGGTATCCGAAGAATCGATGATGCCGTCACCATCCGTGTCGCCATCCCCCTCGACGCTATTGGCAATGCCGTCGTTGTCATCATCGGTTGCGATCATGAAATCCAGCACCACAGGCGTCGCGTCGTTTTCGTTCGCATCTCCACCCTTGGCGATTGTTTCGCTGGGATCACCGTCACCGTCCGGGTCGGGATCCCCGCCCACGTGTGACAAATCCAGAACCTGCGCGAATCCACCTGCGATCTGCGAACTGGTAACGCGCGCCTGCGTCGTGAATGGCCCTGTGTCTGCACCAAAATCGACACGCACGGTATAAGTAATGAATCGAACCGCGCCGGCAGGCAAAGAATCGGTGCCGATCAGCAGGTCGGTTTGCGTGACCCCGTCATAAGCAGTGGTTGGCGCAGTAAAGCCGCCCAGGTCAGGCGTACCCTGTATCGCTATAGACGTAGCGTTTGGAAATGCCGCGTCGAGATCGTCGTCAATCTGTACATTAATCGCCGCCGTAGTCAGGCTGAAATTTTCAACCGCGAGTGTAAAAACCAGGTCGAATACTGCACCGGTGGTTCCTACCCGGGTCTGCGACGTGAATTCTTTTGAGACACCGAGAGTGACGAAATTGCAATCGAATTCAGCGATAGCGCCAATCGAATTCAATGCGCCAGCGCCGCCGGCCATGCCGTCGTAGACTCCGGTGGATGCACTGGAACCGCCCGCTCCGCCGCTGGTGTCTGACGTTGCCGAACCAAGCGCTGTATCGGATAACCAGATCACGCCCCCAGAGCCGCCGCCACCGGCGCCATCGAGCAGCTCCAGGTTGGAACCTCCCGTGCCGCCGACTGCAGAAAATGCTATGCCATCAACGGTTGAGTTATCCGTATGAATGAGAATTGTGCCACCCGCACCACCACCGCCGCCGCCTTCAGAGGCCGCCGTACCGCCGGAATCACCATTCGCAGAAATCGATCCACCTCCTGCCGAATCAATGCGAACCGACCGCAGGAAAACAACGCCACCACCGGCCTGGCCGCTGCTAACCGTTAAGTCCAGGGAGCCGATGTCGTTGCCGTTGCTGGCACCACCACCACCGCCCATCGCGAACAGGTCAGGCGTCGCGACAACGTGCTGTGGAAATGATGCGCCGCCGAACCCTTCGGAATTCGCGCCGCCAAGTCCCTGGCCTCCGCTACCGCCGCGGCTGAGGTTGCCACCACCGCCACCGCCGGCATCCTCTGCTCCACCACCGCCAGACCCTGCCGTGCCGGGCGCACCCTGGCCAGCATCGCGTGTCCAGGCCGTGCCTGCGGGTCCTGCCCCATCGCTGCCTGGATAGCCCGCGATACTGCTCTCTTCACCGTTTGTTCCCGGTTGCTCCTCCAGCAACACCCGACTGAACAATCGTTGCGGGAAACCGGCAACGCCTTCGCCCTTGTAGCCAAAGTTGCCATTGACGGCGCCTTCAAGGTTGTCAGAGCGATCGGGGAAGAACTGCCCACCTCGATATCCACGACCGTCCGCATTGAAGTCGCCGTTCTGCAGGTCAAGTTGCGCGCGCATGTTAAGTGCTGAAATTCCGCCCCAGCGACCGTTCCAGCGATCGGACACAATTCCACCGGAAAGCGTCAAACGAGAGAACTGCGGCACCTTGATAATCTGATAGCGGCGCACGCCGAGCGTTGCTGTCGTCACGTTCGAATTCACGTACTCATTTAAAAGACCGCTACCCGCACCTACCCCTTCAATGGGAACGGCACCGCCGCTGACCGGTCCAGTGGCAATCACAAACTCATACTGTCCAGCGACAAACGTGCCTGTGTTTAGAGTGCCAGCCTGATCGAGACCGCCGGCACCATCGCCATAGTCACCTGTCGATTGGTGATTGTTGTCGGTGTCGATGCCCGCGCCAATCATCTGCATTACGATCAGGATGTCGCCAGCAGATATGACTGGACTCAGCGAAGGATGCAGGTTGCTAGCCTGTCCACCCAGTGTCGTGTCTATCGGTATCGCCGTCGAACCGGCAGGTACCGTCGTTTCAGAACTTACAGGGTCGGGTGCCGGGTAGTAGACATTTACCCGTGTCGCGAGCGACGAAATATCGACTATCCCGTCGCTGCCGGTTGAGCAGACGGGCGCCGCGTGCGCTTCCTGCAAGCCGGGCTGCAGCCACGCGACGAACAAGAAAAACTTACACCAAAGAAATCGTGGGGAATTGCCGATCAGTCGACTGCGTCGCAAACGCATACCGCATTCTCCGAATGTCTTAGTCGTCGTTGTCTGTTCTTGGCATCTTTTGAATTTGGCGGAGTCGCGTCGCGGCAGAAACCGCGTCCGCTTGAAAAAAACATGTCTGGAATTCTCCATAGACGCGACAGGAGCCTGGAAATTAGATCGATTCTAACCACACAACAGGCGTGGACGCCACCATTAAGTTAAATGGACTGGCTAGGTCCCACGGGAGCAGGAATGCCGGAGCTTCTTACGAGATTTACGTGCGTCACCCTGACTGGAACGTGGTCCAGCCGGCCCCGGGATTACCATTGTCCACCTGCATTTCTCCGTTCAGGTCCCAGATATGCTCATCATCTCTGGTGGTGTCGACGCAGGTACTCGTCGAGCGCGCGCACACTCCAACCAGAGTAACCCGCGGGGACGGTCGGCCGATCCTCCTCGAGGTAATCGACACCGGCGATGTCGAAATGTGCCCAGACCTGGTCTTCTGCAACGAAAGAGCCAATGAAAGCCGCACCGACGCTGGCGCCGGGGTTGCCAACACCACTGTTAACGATGTCACCGAACTTCGACTTGATCTGTTCGAAATGCGAGTCGTCGAGTGGCAGATGCCAGGCAGGCTCACCTGCAGCTTCCGCCGCTGCCACCAGCTGGCCGATCAGTTCGTCGTGGCGCCCGAAAACGCCGGCATACTCGTCGCCAAGCGCCCGGCCGACGGATCCCGTCAGCGTTGCTACGTCAATCAATACACTGGGTTCATAGGTAACCTGACCGTAGTGGACCGCATCCGACAGTACGAGTCGTCCCTCGGCGTCGGTAGAACCAATCTCGATCGTAATGCCAGACATGGAGGTCAGAATATCTCCGGGCCGAATCGCGGTGCCCGAGGGCATGTTTTCAGCAAGTGCGGCCAGCGCTACGACATTCACCGCCGCGCCGCGACGCGCAGCGGCGAGAACCGTTCCGGTAACCACGCCCGCGCCGCCGAGATCACCCTTCATCTGCCACATCCCGTCATTATCTTTCAGGGAAATACCACCCGTGTCGAAGGTGATGCCTTTCCCCGCAAGCACGACCGGCGCCCGATTGCCGCCTGCCATGTATTCGATAATCAACAGGCGAGGCGGACGCGATGACCCCTTGCCGACACCCCAATGCGCGCCCATACCAAGTTGCTGCAGGTCTTCCTCATCCAGCACTTTGATGCTGACGTCATCAAGTCCGTCAAACTGCGCCTCGACGCGCTCAACGAATGACTGTGGATAGATGATGTTGGCAGGCTCCGAACTCATGTCGCGCGCCAGGTAAACGCCGTCAGCAAGGTGCGCAAGGTCGTTGTCGAACTCGCCTGCGGAACGGTCATTGCTTAACACTCGCACTACGGGCAGTTCGTCCCGGTTCACCTGCTCGGCCTGGTGTCGATCAAATCGATAACTGCGAAGCTGATAGCCAAATGCGACCCGCGCCGCTGTCGCTTCTGCTTGCCTGTTTTCATCGGGCCAGAGGATCTGCACAGCCCCGCCAGCCGTGTCTCCCAGCAATGACGCCGCGGTGCCGCCGAAGTTTTCTGCGACTACACGTCCGACCGAATCTGCGCCTACGCCAATGAGATCGACGCGGGAAAACGGGCTCACCCCGTAAAGCGTCAGCGACTCACCAATCGCGCCAGTGAAAGCTGCTTCCGTCGCTGCAACGGTCAGCGCCCCATTGGTTCGTTGATCGACTGTCGCCGCAATGCCACCAAGTGCCGCGCCTTCCGCGACGGGAACGACGATCCGCCCATTCTCCGGGATCTCGAACGACGAAAATTCGTATTGCTGCCGAGCGGCTACCGAAGCCGCGAGTCCAAATAAGGCAACCAGGCAAATAAATAGTCTCAAGGTAAATTACTCCAAACAAAACGGCAGCCAAACGTCGATTTGCCCAGGCCGCGATAGGCGAATGTCGATGGCTTTTCCGGTAAGGCGAAAAGCCCCCGAGGTGAATATGGATTCACCCCAGCGTGTCCTTTATATAAGAAGTGAAGACCAGCGTCGACTTGATCGAACAGCTTGCCTGACGGTTGCCAGTATTTCGCATGATCAGTCACAAGCTTCAATTCGGGATGATCAGGCGGTCAGGTAGAGATCACTATTGTATAAGCGGCAAATACAACTGAAATCGATTTGAACCAAGTCGGCCTTAACACGATCAGCAGCATCATGATTCTACCAATGCTCGGGATCCGTATCGACGGCAACACACGATCGTATAACGATGTCGCGGACGATTTGTTTCAAAACGTAACGATCACGTGTTCGATAGACATATAAGTGACGGATACATGAGTGTAGGCAAGTCGCCAGCTTGACGACTTCGTCGAGGCAAGCCTATTCTTTAGCACGCAATAATCTATGAACTCTAAAGAAAAGTTTTTAAGCCAGCGCCTATTCCCGGTTTTAATGGCACTGCAGCGGGCGAGATACGTTAACGCGAATCGCCCCAGCATCGACGATTACCGGGAATTCCTGGCTTGCCGAAATCATTGCATGAGGGACGTTATGCGAATTAAAGGCGTGTTGCAGACGTTGGTGCTGCTGTTTGTCACCCTCCATGTAACTCCTGCAGCGGCGCAGGTCGACGAAAACCAGGTTGGTGCCTGGTATATGTATTTTTTTGGCACCAGGTTTGATGACAGCCGCTGGGGATTGCAGGGAGACTTACAGTATAGAAACTGGGATCTGGGCGGCGACCTCGAACAGTTGCTCATTCGCGGTGGACTGACATATACACCTGAGTCCGGCGGTGCCCTGTTTACGCTGGGATACGGCAACATCACCTCGGGCGAATTCGGTTCAGGTGATGACACGACTCATGAGGACCGTATTTACCAAGAGGCGTTATTGCCGCAGAAGATCGGATCGCGTGTGTACCTCAGGCATCGCTTTCGCTTTGAGCAACGCTGGGTGGACAATCAGGATTTTCGAACCCGATTTCGTTACGCGCTATTCATGGATGTGCCGTTGAACGGTGATGATCTGAAAGCAGGTGCGATTTACCTGGCAATGTACAACGAGGTCTTCATCAATGGCGAGCGAGATATTGGTGATGGACGCTCTGTTGAGAAGTTCGATCGGAACAGGTTATACGGGGCAATCGGTTATAGCCTTACTGACTCGCTGCGCATCCAGGGTGGATACATGCACCAATACACTGACAGTGTTCGAAAGGGACAAATTCAACTCAGCTTTCATCAGTCTTTCTAAGCTTCGGGTCAGAGGCCAAGCGATCATTTTGTCGAATCGGTATGCGGTGCTCAATGCATCCCGTTTTCTCGATCGGCAATGTTGCGGCCGTATTGAGGCTGCCTCGGAGGGGATTGAAGAATCGTTGCCAGAACAGACGTCGCGTAACGAGTCCGATTGAGGTCCTTGTGAATTCACTGCTAATCTATGACAAACAACATTATTCGGGGGATACCAGTTTGGCTGAAATTATGCGTTCAATGACTGGCAAACGTGCTGCACTCAATCATGCTCCATCCTGTTCGCGAGTCTGATCGCCATTGCCCACGCGGCCGATTCGGTCAAGGCTGTGATAACGGATCCGGACTGACGCCGATGGTGTATCGCAGGAGTTTATTGCTGGCGATTCGCTGGTTGTCACAAAAGGATTTGCTGGCATATGGCGGCGAGTGACGTCAATGGTGACCTTTTTGGCAGGAGATCTTAGTGGATTCGCGTGATCGGCGTCTCGGCATGGACCGTGCGATATCCAGGCGTGACTTCCTGAATGGAGTCGGCGTTACTGTTGGTGCTTCGCTGCTACCCGGGTGCGCCGGCACCAGTCGGCAGATGATCGGTGACACGTCCGGTTACTATCCGCCAGCGGAGACCGGCATGCGTGGTTCCCACCCTGGCTCTTTTGAGACAGCTCACGCAACTGTGCAGGGTCAAAGCTGGTCCGCAGAGAATACCGGCGAGCATTACGATCTTGTCGTTGTTGGTGCGGGCATCAGTGGCCTGTCCGCAGCTTACATCTACCATCGTGATGTGAAACCGAATGCGAGAGTCCTGATCCTGGACAATCACGACGATTTCGGGGGGCACGCGAAACGTAACGAATTTACTCTCGACGGTCGCACATTTATTGGATATGGCGGCACGATGCTTATCGAGGCGGCGGATTCCTATCCGGACATCGCGAAGCAGGTACTGCGTGAACTAGGCATTGATCACCACCGTCTCAGTGAATATCACCATGAAGACCTGTTTGCATTGCACGGTGCGGGCCGCGTCAGTTTCTTCGATAAGGAAACTTTCGGGAGTGACTTTCTCGCCCGAGGTGAACATGGATTCAGTGATTCTATTGACAACGTGCCATTGTCAGGCTCGGCAAAGACTGAACTCGAACGACTGTTCGCAGACGAAATCGATTACCTGCCCGGAATGACTCCTGCAGAGCGCCGCGAAGTATTGGAATCGGCTAGCTGGAGCGAGTATCTCGAGAGATTTGCCGATATCGGCGACGAGGTGCTCAGGTTCATCCAAAAGTGGCCGCAAGGCGTCTGGGCCATCGGCGCGGACGCACTGCCAGCGTGGATGGCGTGGAACGTTGGCTACCCGGGATTCGCTGGAATGGACCTGGGCCTTAACGACGAAAGTGACGGCGAAGAAGATGACGGACGGTTCTACTTCCCTGACGGCAACGCATCAGTTGCTCGCCTGCTGATTCGCGAACTGATACCTGGCGTTGCGCCAGGTAGTTCGATGGAGGACGTGGTAACCGCGCGGTTTGATTACTCCACGCTTGATCGGCCTGAGAATTTCACCCGGATTCGACTGAACAGCACAGTGGTTGGTTTGCGTCACCAGGACGGCGATCTCAATGCCGCTGTGGACGTCACTTATGTAAACGGGACTAAAAACCGGACAATTAAGGCAAACAAAGTAGTCTGGGCCGGCTACCACGCGATGCTGCCGCATATATGCCCCGACGTGTCACAGAACCAGGCCGCGGCACTCAGTAGTTCTGTTCGCGCACCGCTTGTATACACCAACGTGCTTATCCGCAATTGGCGAAGTCTTGCTGATCTTGGCGTGCAGCGGGCCTACTGCCCTGGCAGTTTCTTTCAGGGCGTCATGTTTACGCATCCGGTGAGCATCGGCGACTACCGTTTCTCCCAATCTCCTGACGAGCCCGTTATTCTGCATATGAGCCACATTCCACTATCGCCGGGATTGTCAGCGCCGGATCAGTTTCGGGCAGGGCGTCAGGCCCTGCTCGCAACGTCATTTGAGACCTTCGAGCGCAATGTGCGAGATCAGCTCGGCCGTATGCTGGGTCCGGGCGGGTTTGATTCGGCACTCGATATTGCCGGCATAACCGTAAACCGATGGGCGCACGGATACGCCTATTCGGTTGACGATGAATCGGGCGATGTCGCCTGGTGGCCGGAAAGGTGGCAGCACGTACGGCGCCCGTGGGTCGATGCCCGGCAGCGTGTTGGTAATATCGCATT
>JBPCYD010000009.1:0-10092 GCA_051007895.1 Woeseiaceae bacterium | reverse complement strand
GCGGTGCCAGTCGATGTGTTCAACCAGGAAGCACTCGACGGCGTGTCAAACGACGACATGCTGGAGATCATCAAGACGCTCGTTCCATCCTTTACTGTCAGGCGTTTTCCGATCAGCGATGGGCGGTCCTTCATTCGACCGCCTCTAATGCGAGGCTTGAGTCCCGACAAGACCCTGGTGCTCGTCAATGGCAAACGCCGGCATCGGTCTGCACTCGTATTTCTAGGTGCCAATGGCGCTCACGGCCCTGATCTCGCAACAATTCCCGGCAATGCGCTCAAGTCCGTCGAAGTGCTGCGTGACGGCGCATCCGCCCTTTATGGATCCGACGCGATCGCCGGTGTCTTTAATTTCAATCTGAAGGACGACGCAGAAGGCGGCGAAATTCGCATTCAATCAGGCCAGTATACAGAGGGCAACGAGAACGCGTTTCTCGTCTCCTTCAATCAGGGCTTCGGTATTGGAGACAGCGGATTCGTTAATGTCAGCGTGGAGCTTTCCGACAATGAGCCGACGAGTCGGGGAACAAATTACAATCTACCAATTGCACAATCCGGCCTCACGCCTGCCGAATCATCCCTGATCTCGGGTTTTTTCGATCACGATCTCAACCCGTCGACGGCTGACCAGCAGCGTTTTGGTCCCGATGCCCTGACCGAAATCTATGATCCCGTCAGCAGCGAACTGATTACAGTTTCCCAGGGGAGTGACGGCATTCCCGACGATACCGACACGCGCTACGCGGACAACCTGCGATTTGCGGAAGTCAGCGACAGCCCGCTCGTCCAGATCTGGGGCGAGCCGAAACGCGAAGCCATTCGCTCCTTCGTCAATGCCGGCCTCGACCTTGCGATAGGCGCGCAGATTTATGCCTGGGCAAATTATTCGGACAGCGATGGCAACGGCGGATTTTTTCATCGGCACCCTGGAGTGTTCGAGCTTGCGCCGCTGCGCGAAGCCGACGGTTCGCTTTACTATCCGCGGGACCGATTTCCGGCGGGTTTCACTCCGCGCTTCGCTGCGAACGTCATTGATTCGAGCATTGCAGTCGGGCTCCGTGGAGAATGGGCCAACGGCATGACCTACGACATCGGCAGTCGTTGGGGCGAGAGCGAGATCAAATACACGATCTTCAACACGCTGAATGCATCGCTAGGCGCCGCATCGCCGACGACGTTCCGGCCGGGTGACCTTATCTCGGACGAGTGGGCGGTCAGCGCCGATTTGACGATGCCCATCGATATGGGATTCGCCAGCGACGTGAACTTCGCGTTCGGCTTCGAGTACCGCGACGAAGGCTATGAAGTCGACCAGGGCGATCAGTCGTCTTACGAAGTGGGCCCGTATGCGTTCGAAGATCCCTGGAATTTCGAAGTCGACGCCGACGAAGCGACTGCAGGGCAAAACGGTGGCAGTGTCGGTTGCTTCATTCCCGGGCCGCAGTTTGATCCGACCAGCCTCTGCCATCCGGGAGACCCGATCCGTACGACCGTTGCGATCGGCTCAAATGGATTTCCGGGCTACGGTCCCGGATCAGCTTCTGCTTACAACCGGCACAGCGTCGCCGCTTACGCCGAGTTGGAAGCGGATATTACGGAGTCGTTGCTGACATCGATTGCGGCTCGTTATGAGGATTTTTCCGATTTTGGTGACAACCTCAGTTTTCGACTGGCGGCGCGATGGCGTCTCAACGACATTCTTAACATTCGCTCGTCCGTTGGCACCGGTTTTCGTGCGCCGACGCCGGGCCAGATATCGACGACGAATGTGTCGACATTTATCAGCGATGAAGGTCAGCCTTTGACGGCGGGACTATTTCCCGCAGATCACCCTGTTTCGCAGCTGTTCGGGGCAGTTCCACTCAAGGACGAAACGTCGACGCAATTCACCTTCGGCGTTACGGCGCGGCCTAGCGACGCCATGACCCTCACGCTCGATTATTATTTCATCGCGGTGGACGACCAGCTAAGCGTATCGACGAATTTCTTTGTCGGGCCGAATGAAGTCGCGCAGCTACAGTCCCTGGGGATCCCCGGAGCCGATTCATTTGCAGCGGTCAGGTTTTTTATCAACGACTTCGACTCAGAAAACCGGGGCGTCGATCTAGTTGCAAACTATAACGTTGACTGGGGAGGTGGAAACACCCTTTTCTCACTCTCCGCCAACTACAACCAGGCGGAAGTGACACGCAGGACGAATAGGCAGACGGATACCCAGGATCCGACACCCATCTATTTTCAGTCGGATGCTGGTGTGTTCTTCATCGAGAACACGAACCCGGACATCAGGACCAGCATCACCGCACGTCACAGTTGGTCGAACGGGTTCTCCGCTATGTTGCGTGGCAGCTGGTATGGTGACTACGAGAGAAGCAACTTTTTTGTCACACAGATTCAGAAGATGAGCGGCAAGGCGCTATGGGATTTCAATATCGCCTGGGACCTCAACGAGGCGTTGAACTTCTCATTGGGCGGCAACAACATCTTCAATGAATTTCCCGACAAACCAATATTCGGCTCATGCTGCGGAGTCGTTTACGACACGAACTCAGTGATCGACTGGCAGGGCTCGTACTATTATTTAAGGGGTGCGGTTCGCTGGCAATAACTGTTCACTCTCTGAAAGTGCCTTGCGGCGGCAGGCCTTTTCAATAGCGGCGCCACACCGGATCGATCACAAGCGCGTAGTAATTAATCGTAAACGGACGACCGCTTTTGGCGAATGCGGACATCCAGGAACAATTGGTAGGATTAACATACTGTTGACGTCCGTTATGTCCCCCATACCAGGCATTCGCGTATTATTTGGCTACTGGCCTGCTAATGACCTAAAGCGGCCACTTATTTGAATGCGGAAAGACGCGAAGTGAGCCAACGGGGTTTTTCGAAATGAATATATCTGCCTGGAAGGACATTGCAGAACTGGTAGGCATTGGAGCAATCGTAGCGTCGTTAATTTTCGTCGGCATGCAGCTTAAGCAATCGCAGGACATTGCGATTGGTACTCAGTATCAACAGCGCGCCGGCAAAGCGATCGATATATATACGAGCCATTTACAGAGCGAGACAAGTCTGCGAATGGTTGGTCAAACAATACAAGACGGTCTTCTTAGCATGAATATTTCTGACGATTTGAAAAAATCGGTCAGTGATCTGACTCCAGAAGAGATCGGCGTGCGCTGGTATGATTTCCTGTCTTTGCTGACGTTGCTCGATGACAATCATTTTCAGTATCAAGCGGGTTTCCTCGACAATGAATCTTGGGAGGGTCTTCGGATCCGCTTGAGAAACGTGGTGTCGGATCCGTTGGACAGGCAGTTCTACAACTACATGAGGCCATCCTACCGCGAGCAATTTCGAGAAGTAATTGATGACGAAATTGCAGGAGTGGAGGCCAGCTCAAAACGTTAACTCGTCACCTAATGATCGTTTCTGGCCGAAAGCAGGCTTTAATATTGACGCAGATCTTCTAACATAGACGTCCGTTCTGGAGAAAAGCGGGTATATGGGCTGATTTACGTCGTAATCTTCAAGCAGTCTCCCGAGAAGTCTGTTATCCACCTATGGGCTAGAATTCTCTTACGTGTCGGTTCCATTTGTCGAATCTAAAACAGGGAAATCGAGTATGACGCGCAAAAAACTAGCGGTATTCTTTGCCTCGGCACTCGCACTGCTTTATTCGTATGAAATTGTTACTGCCTTAAATAACGGATCAGGGTTTAGGACAATTACGCTGCTCGGTTTGGGCTTTGCAGTAGGTCTGTTGGTAATTGAGTTGCGAACAGTCGAAAACGACAAAACTCCGTAGCGGCTGTAATTGAATGGCTAAAACATTAATTTCAGCAACGCCCGCGATCTGAATCCGCAATTCGCCGCGTAGGTAAATCGCGTAGGTAAATCGATGGTTTAGTAATGTTGAATCCGTAAGTGGAAGGCCCAAGGCGGATGATACTTGCCTAGGCTGGTCCCCGGTAAATCAACCAAAAATCGAGCCCGGTTAAAGACATGTATGAGGTGCAGCAATGAAAGCCGAAGTACGTCCCAATCACCGTCCCAGTTTCTCTCTTGCCACAATTGTGGTAACGGGCCTCATATCAGTGGTCGTCGCTGCTGCAACGACAATGCTGGTTGTTTCGAGGATTACGCCATCACTGTCACAGGACACGTCAGCGAGCGAACTTAGCGACGTAGTCGCCAGGTTGGAGCGTCTCGAGCGGCGGACTGCACAGAATTCACAAGGAAACAATCTCATGCCAGCCTCCGAATCGGGCACTGGTGCTCGTGTGACTGTTGATGATTTAGACACTATAGAAGAGCGCATTGCGCGTCTCGAGCAGGCGGCGGAAGCGCGAACTGTGGCAGAGCGTCGGCAAGCTGAATTCCAGGACAACGTACGCCGTATGACCGAGGTCTACACGCACGAGGTAGCGTTCAAGGTGCTGGCTGATCCAGCCGCGAATGATGAGACGAAGGCAACCGCGTGGCGAACCATTCGCTATAGCGCAGCTCAAGCGTGGACTGACGATATCGTTATGGAGGCGGTGCGCATTGGGACTACATCAACCGATCCCTGGATTCGAGCAGACATCTGGCGGCAGGCTCACGCTAACCACACGCATCCGCTGCTTCTACAGCCGCTACTGCAGGCACTGACCGGCGACTCGGATTTCCGTGTTAGAAGCGAAGCAGCTGAAACGTTGGATTTGTACTTGGGAGAAATCGGTGTGCGCGACGCACTGCAGAATGCGATTGAGTATGACGAGCATCCTGATGTTCGGCGGCAAGCGCAAAGCTCACTGAAAGGCCCGGACGGCGGGTTCTAAGTTTTGTCCGTAGATTATTCAGCAGTTGGCCTGCGAGTAAACTGGCCTGATAAACTGTCGCTAAATGGCGACTAAACTTATATTTTTCATATGCTTATGTGATATTAATAACATTAATTCTATTTCCTCTCTAATATAGTCGTACCTGCATTACCGCATTCAATCTCCTGATGAGGGCCCGACTATGAACCGCATAGGTTTCGCATTGACCATGTGCATCGCGACGGTTTCGATCGCGAGTGCCGACACAACGATTACGCTTGACAGCGACGCCGGCGACTACATTGGCCAAGGACAGTCGTACAACTACGACGACTCCAACGCCGATATTCGCTACTCCCGAAACTACGACAACGGCATTACTGTCACGATCAGAAATCTGCCGGGTGAGCCCAGCGATTGGTGGACATTGAACCTGGCGGCTCCGGGAAATGCCGAGATTCAGCCGGGGGTCTACGAGGGCGCAATTCGGTTTCCCTTCCAGGCGGTTGACCAACCGGGACTATCGTTCTCGGGTAACGGTCGCGGCTGCAACACATTGACCGGTAGTTTCGACGTGCTCGAGGTTGCCTACGATGGGGCCGGGGATGTGACGGCATTGTCCGCAACGTTTGAACAGCATTGTGAAGACGCGACACCTGCGCTCAATGGCAGCATTGTTTTCAACACGGTGCCGCCGGTGGGTGCAAAAGCAATCGGTCAGACGCTGACGCGCGTCGTATGCCGCAATCGAACGACCGGCCAGAGGATAGTCACTACATCGATTGACAGCGCCATTGTCGATTGCAAGAAGCTTGGCCTGGACGTCCGTCCTGGCGACAGCATTCAGCTGAACATGCGCGGTGTTGCCGAGCAATAGACACGCTGGTAATTGAAAAACAAAAAAGGGGCTTCGGCCCTTTTTTTTGTTCCCGCAACGTGCAATGCAACGTGTTATTCCTGGTCAGTTTCGCCTTCTTTCTGCATGATCATGACCCGGCGAGCGTAGGGAATCTCAATGTCATTCGCATCGAAGGCATCTTTTATGCGCTTGCGCAGGTCACGTTCGACATGCAGATGGCAGCCGGGTTTTACACGCGTAACGGTGCGAATCGAAAGCTCGGATTCACCGAAGTTATCCAATCCCTTAACGGAAGTCGCCTCGAGCACCAGGTCGTTTTCGCGCAGCATGGTTTCGCCGGTTTCTTTGAGAACTTCAAATACCCTGTTGAGGTCGGATTCGTAGGCAACGCCGACTTCAACTACGGCATTGGTGTAGTCCTTCGAGTAGTTGACCAGGTCCGTGAATTGCCCGTTGCGAATGATGTGGTGCCGGCCCGCGTTGTCCCGAACCCTGGTCGTGCGCAAGTCAATCATCTCGACAATGCCTTCTGCCTCGCCGATTTTGATGAAGTCGCCGACGAGAAAATGCTCTTCAAACAGAATAAAAAATCCGGAAACCATGTCATTGATGACATTCTGTGCACCCAGGCCAACGGCCAAACCCGCGATGCCAGCACCGGCGAGAATAGGCGTTGGATTGACGCCAACCTCTTTTAAGACCATCACACCGGCGAAAAAGTAGATGGAGTAGGTGACAACACTGCGAAACAGTGGCAACAGAGTCTCGCGACGTTGCAATTGTTGCTCAGTTAATCCGGCAGGTTTGAGTAAAGTCTCCTCCAATACATACTGGCCAAGCTCTTTTACGACCCGGGCCAGGAAAATGATGCCGATGATGCGAATAATGCGCGGGCCCCAATCCGCCAATGACGCGATGGCCTCGACCTGGAGTACCACAAGTGTCGCAACGGTCACCATAACGACGTATTCGATCGCACGTCTGAGTAGGCGAACCAACGACCTCAGGCGTCCATATATGTCTGCGAACTTCGATTTGGCGATGTATTTGTTACTGAGCGCGTCCGCGCTGTCGATAATTGCCGCGATGGCGCGCCAAACCAGGGTGCCTAGTGCAATAATCAGGAATATTCGCAGGACCAGCAAAACGGATTCGTGGACGGCTGCCGGAAGGCCGAGCCAGGTCGCGCCAAGTGCAAGTATCGTTAGCCAAGTAGCTACACTGGCGGTTCTGCTGACGGTGCCAAAGAATTTTTCGATGCTCTCGTCATTCGCCTGAATGCCTTCGACAGCTTTTGTCCGCGCCGTCAGATAGGCAAGTACTCGCCGCACATAACGCAGGATGATTGACGCAATGATGATCAGGCCAAGAATCTTTGCGAGACCGATGCCCGTATCAATCCAGAACTGGCGTGGAATTCCCTGGATGAGCTCACGGGTATATTCAGACAGGTTCTCGCCTAAATACATCAGGTAGAGATTGGCGCCGATAGCGCCAAGAATGCAGAAAACTGCCAGCAGCGTCAGCAACAGCCTGATATTCGCCAGCGCTTTTGATGCAACACCCTGCCAGCGACTCAGAGCCGGCGTGTCAATTATCCGTGAAATTACGCGTTTGAAGATGCTGTTTAGGACCACGAAAGCAATCACGATAACGCCGACTTCCACGGCGATTGTGGTGATATTGGACAGCAGCAAGTTCAGATCGAAAGGCGTTTCCATAGGCCGTTTTGTTTAGTTATTGAGCCAGTGTCAGTCGATTATGGCAGAACAATGGGAAGCCACATAAATTGGCCGTTCGTGTCCACGAGAAAAGCCCGCCGATGGCGGGCTTTTGATATTGGTACTCCCTAGGGGATTCGAACCCCTGTTACCGCCGTGAGAGGGCGGCGTCCTGAACCACTAGACGAAGGGAGCAGTGTGTTCCTGCCGGACTGAACCGGCCGGCTATTATAAGGCCGCGATTCGTATGCTCAAGTCCTTGATCTTAATATTTGCTTATCGCGAACTGTTCGGGGATGGACTCGAATCGCTTTAGAGCGATTCTCGGGTCTGCGACCCGCCTTCGGCGTCCAAAACGCTGGCGCGTTTTGTCGAACGCCTGTTACCGCCGTGAGAGGGCGGCGTCCTGAACCACTAGACGAAGGGAGCAGAATGTTCCTGCCAGACTGAGCCGGCCGGCTATTATAGGGCCGAGAATTGTAGGCTCAAGTCTTTTTACGGCGATGCTTGTTCTTGCCTTT
The DNA here is from genome assembly GCA_051007895.1 of Woeseiaceae bacterium. Classification (GTDB taxonomy): domain Bacteria; phylum Pseudomonadota; class Gammaproteobacteria; order Steroidobacterales; family Woeseiaceae; genus SZUA-117. The sequence continues at coordinate 2,187 of JBPCYD010000009.1, read as the reverse complement.
GCGCACCCTGCAGCGCCTGCACAAGCCTCGTCTGGCATTCGGTGAAATCGGGCTTCAGTGTCAGGCACTGCTGGAAGCAGGCAGATGCCTCGTTGTATCGATGCAAAAGCATGAAGGCGTTGCCGAGATTGTAGTGGCCTTCTGCAAATGCGGGTTGAATTGCCAGCGCCTGTTCATAGCATTTTATGGCATCTTTCACCCTGCGGGCCTCGACGTAGAGTCCGCCCAGGTTGTTGTATACCCGGGGATTGGTCGGTACCAATTTCAATGACTCGTGAAAATGCCTGGCAGCATCATCGGTTCGACCGAGGTCCTTCAACGCAAGGGCAAGATTTGCATGCGCCTGTGCATCATCGGGCATTACCTTCAGGGCACTCTCAATATGGTTGACCGCCTCATCCAGTCGCTTTGTTTGCAGGCACAATAGCCCCATCAGGTTGTTCGCAATGACGTGATTCTCGTCAGCATTCAGCACCTGCCGGTACTGTGATTCAGCTTTGCCAAACTGACCCGCCTGATGCAGTTGGTGACCCTGCCCAACCATGGCGTTCAGTTCCGCCGGGTCAATTCCTGGTGCGTCCGGGCCTCCGGGCCGTCCTGCAGCCAGCACCGCTTCTTCGGATTCACCGGCCTCGTTGGGCATCCAGTCGATGATGAGGTGGATGCGATCTTCATCGCCGCGATTTTCGACGGCGTGCACCGATCCGTTATTGATTTCCCACAATTCGCCAACCTGCATGTTCTTCGTTTCGCCGCCAACCAGGAAGTCGACCTTGTCATTGGTGATGATCGGCAGGTGCACTCGATGGCAATTCAGTAATGAATAGCCGGCGTCGGTGTGTTGCGGAATTTTTCCACCCACAAGCAGCTTCGCAAGCAACAGTCGTACTATGAATCCATTGTTTTTGTAATAGCTGGAGACGTAGTCAACTAAAGGATGGAGCTCGTTCTGTAATTCGAAATACAGCTCACGATAGTCCGGTTTCTCGTATTTGAAGTCTTCGAAATGCACCAGGAGCAACGCCTGGGTATCACGATGGACGTCGAACAGCCGTTCGCGTTCAGATTCAAGCCATTTGGCAGCGGGTATTGTTTCAATTCGCTTTTGTAGCGGACCAACGTCGAAATTGTCGTGCAGTTTCAGAAAATTGCTTTCTCTGCCAAGCAACTTTTTGAATCCCTGGTCTGGGCCCGTGTAAATGTCGGCCGGAAACTCATACGAAATGCCGTCGGGTCTGATGCTTTCGAATTGGTAGTCAAAGTTTTCAATTAGCGCTCGATCTTTTTCGGCTACCAGATCGCGAAGTTCACCGTCATAGTAGTGTGAATAGTGGCTGTGCCGTGAAGCGTTCCTGCGCCCGGATTCGTCGAGCTCAGCGCGTAGTGACTCCAATTCGGGAACGGCAAGTTGCTCCATTATCTGCAGAAAATCATCCTGAAGGTTTTCGAATCGGCCAACGTAAACCTGCTCGTCTGACGGGTCACCAAGCATGCGATCAAACAGCCAGGAGCAGTAACCTCTCTCGTCGTTCGAAAAGTTGCGCATGGTGTCTTTTGTGAGTCCGGCACCCCGGTTGCCCTCGAGCGAATCCGGCAGCATGTGCACAAGATCTTCGCGGTGTGCCTGGCTTGCCGGCTGGTTGGACCCCAGGTTGATTAGATTGGTAATGGTTGATCGGAAATTTAGTTGTCCGCCATTTGAAACAACGTTGAAAAGTTGGTTGTGGATGTTGGGTCGCTTGTTGAATGCGTACCAAGATACGTACCAATCCCATGGGTTGCGGACAATGCCGACCACAGGCAACGCCGTAGATGCGGGTGGAATTTGGGCACGTGGATAGTGATAACCAACGACATTATGATCCACTATGCAACGCTTGATAACGTCATTCAGCGATTGTCCGCCCGTCTTGTGCAGATGTATGAAGACAAAGCGTTCGGTAACGATCATCGAGGATCTCTGAATGTAAGCATTGCTTGCCTGGGCGGGCGATAGATCAAAGCGTAATCTAAACGTTCAAAGTGATGACTATGCACAGCAGTTCCGGTTTCTCAATCGTATCCAAGAATGTTCCGTAGCCCAGGCGCCGCACAGTCCACCAGTCTTTTCTGCATATCGGGCAATTCGTCAGGCACTTCAACTTTTCCGCCACCCGCGAGATTTTCCCTCGCAGTGCCGCTTTGCTG
>JBPCYD010000008.1:0-4320 GCA_051007895.1 Woeseiaceae bacterium | reverse complement strand
GATCGCCGAGCAGATCGAAAACAAGCAATTCGCCGTCAGGCACGACGTCGACGGCAAGCCAGGAACCTTCACCGGTCGTGAAATTCAGTTTCTCAGTCTTTCCCTCCAGCGGCAGGCCGGGTTCCTTATCTTCATCGTTTTCTGCGGCAGCGATGGGCGCCATCAGCAGCAAGGCAAGAGCGGGCAATAGCGCAGCGCTGGCTCTGGACAGTGTTAATAGGCGCATATTTTTTTCGGGATCCGGTTGAACGCGGACAATACTAATGGATTAGCTGTCGAAATGGTCCCATTGCAAGGAAGCCAATGACGATCATTATGCAGCCTGCCACCCTGCGAAATTTAAGCTTTGATTTCCATTGCTGCAGCCGGGCCGCTGTCGCACCGGCGAATAGTAACGCTGGCAGGGTACCGGCCCAGAAGCAAAGCATGATAAGGCTGCCATGCAGCACACTTCCGCTTGTCGCAGCCATTGCTACCGCCGAGTAGACCAGACCACAGGGAAGGGCGCCCCAGAGGAATCCTGCACCAAGCGCACGTGTCGACGTTTCTACGGGCAGCACATGACGCGCCAATGGTGCGAGCCGCTTCCAGATGCGGGCGCCTGCATTCTCGATAAAGCGTGTGAAATTCCAGTTGAATACCAGGTTGAGACCAATGGCAATAACGAGGATGCCTGCGATCAGGCGCAGGACGAGCAGGGTCGTACGGGCACCCGCTGTTGCGATGATGACGGCACTCGCACCTCCGGCAATTGCGCCGAGTAACACGTAGAAACCAAGCCGACCGGTGTTATAGAGAATGCGCCGCAGCCAGCGGGGCATATTTGCGGATCGTTGTTGTTCAAACAGTACGACGATTGCGCCGCACATCCCGATACAGTGAGTGCTGCCGAAGAAGCCGGCAAGCAGCGCCGCAGGCAGTAGAAACTCGGGGTTCATTCAGTTTTGTCGTTCGGCGCGTTCTTCCCATCACGACGGTTTTCTACGGCCGGTTTCGTATCGTCGTCCATGACAACACTCATTGCCGGAGAATCCAGGTCATCGAATTGCCCTGAGCCAACAGCCCAAAAGAATGCGGCAATCGCGCAGGCGAGTAATACGAGGCCTAGCGGAATTAGCAGGAACAGAATGTTCAAGTCGTCACGCTCGCTGCCGCGGTTTCACGGTGTCCCCCTGGTGCAATTGTGTGCGGCTTCGACCGGTGCAGCCGCAGCGCATTCAATACGACAATGAGCGAGCTGGCGGACATACCCAGTGCCGCCATCCATGGCGCCAACAGGCCGCTCACAGCAAGCGGTACCGCAGTCAGGTTATAGCAGACGGCCCACACAATGTTCTGCCGAATTATCTGGCGGGTGTCCGCCGCGATATCGACTGCCGTTACCAATGCTCCGAGCTGCCTGCCCAGTGATACCGCATCCGCGCTGGCCCGCGCCAGGGCAGTGCCGGCATCAAGCGCGACAGAGGCATCAGCTGCAGCCAAAACCGGCGCGTCGTTGATCCCGTCGCCGATCATCACGACCGTCTCGCCTTTTTGCCGCAGTTCGTGAACCAGCGTAAGCTTATCGGGCGGTGTCAGGTTTGCGCGCCATGACTGTATGCCGAGACGGCCGGCGACGGGCGCTACAGCTGCTGCGTGATCTCCACTTGCGATCATCATTCTGAAGTTTCTCTGGCGTAGCGAAGCGATTGCACTCCTGGCGTCGGCGCGTAGCTCGTCACCAATCTCAAATCGCGCCAGCACGCCCTTCGAGTCAGCCAGGTAAACGTCTGTTCGATGGCCTGTGGGTGTTTGCATTTCGTGTGCGCCCAGGCCCTCGGCGGCGAATTCCTGTTTGCCAATGCGGTACAAGGTTTCGTCAACGCTAGCGGCAACACCCGAACCGGGAACTACCTGCACATCGACAGGTGTGAACTCGCCCGGTTGATAGTGCGCCGAGAATGCGCGGGCGAGGACATGTTCGGAAGCTGTTTCAATGGCCGCAGCAATTTCCAAACACGCGCTGACCGGCGGTGCCCGATCGACCAGCCTGGTTGTTTTCAGCACTTGCGGACGGCCCTCAGTTAGCGTGCCGGTCTTGTCGAATATGATGATCGGACTACGCGTTAGTACATCCAACACCCGCGAGCGAACCAGCAAGAATCCGGAACGCGCGAGGCGGCTCGTGGCGGCGGCGAGCGCAGCAGGCGTCGCGAGTGCCAGCGCACAGGGACAAGTAATGACGAGCGTTGCCAGCGCAATTTCGAATGCTCGTGTGGGCTCGAGGTAGTACCAGGCGATTGCCGTCAACGTCGTAATTGCCAATACCGCGGTCACGAATCGACTTGCGACCCGGTCGGCCAGAATCGCAACAGGTGGCCTGTCGGCCTTGGCACGATCCAGCATTCTGCCAATTTCGGCCAGGCTGGTGCTGGCCCCGGCCAGCGTGACCCGCACCGTCGCGTTGCCGGCGCGAACAATGGCGCCGGCATGCACCTGTTCTCCCACATCGCGCTGTACGGCCATTGATTCGCCGGTGCGCATCGACTCATCTATCGATATGTTTCCAGTCAGAACGACGCCGTCCACCGGTATGACATCACCGGGTCGGATGCGCAACACGTCCTCAGTTCTAATCCGGTCCAGCGCGACAACCTCGCTGTCACCATCAACGAGTCGCAGCGCCGTGTCTGGCAGTAGTTCAGCCAGTGCCACCGCATGATCATCTGAACGATGGCGCGCCCGCATTTCAAGAAAGCGCGTTGCACTGAGGAAAAACACGAACATCGCAACGGAGTCGAAATAGATGTCACCTGTGTTCGCCCACGTCGCATACGTTGAGGCGATAAACGCGCCACCGATTGCCAGTGATACCGGCAGGTCCATACCGGGGCTGTGCGCCCTGATGCCTCGCCAGGCGCTCGCAAAAAATGGTCTCGCCGAGTACAGAATAATCGGCATAGTGACGAGCAGGCTGATTATTCGCAGAAACCGTTCGATACCGCCCTCGATGCCAAAATAATCTCCTGCATACAGCGCGACGGCGAACATCATGACCTGCATGCCGGCTGCTGCTGCGACGATCAGGCGTTTCAGCGCGTGCCGGTATTCTGCATCCCGGGCATCGGCGGCCTGGTCTGCTGCCAGCGGTGACGGTTTGAATCCTACACGTGCAATGGCCGACAGCAATTCGCTGAATGCCAGGCCGTCGCGATCCCAGCGAATGACTGCACGTCTGGTCGCCGGATTGACACTGACAGATTCGATACCGGGCAGCTTCTTCAACGCGTTGTCGAACAGCCATACGCAGGCTGTGCAGTACATGCCGCCAACGTCGATAGTCGCTTCCGACAGATCGTTTGGGTCGTGTACGTACCGGTTGATCAGATCGTCAGAGTCGTAGTGATGCCACTGGGCCTGCTGTGGCGTCAGGTCGAATTGCGGGTCCGGACTGTCCCGATGGTCGTAGAATGCGCTTAAGCCGCTGGCGGCGATGAACTCGGCCACCGCTTTGCAACCCACACAGCACATCGCCTGATTTTCGCCCCGCAAACGGGCGACGATGGAAATACCCGCGGGAACAGGTTCACCGCAGTGATAGCAGGGGACGGACTGTGTCACTACCTGCTGCCGGCGTCTGTGCTGCTGTTTGCCGAATCCACAGGAACGACGTTATCGACAATAATATGTGGATTCGACAGCGCCAGGTAGATCGTCAGCATGCAACCGGCAACGGTCAGCGTGGGAATTGCAATAATGAGCCAGACCCAGGGGTTCTTCTGCCAAGATTCCGTGTTGTCAAGAACTGCTTTCATGTTAGCGACCTTCGATCGGACCGCGAAAGCGGCTTTCTTCTGCAATAGAGATATCGCTTCCATCCGTACTGTCCAACCGGAATTCGATGACGTGACCGCCGCCGGCCAGCTCATGTGGAACGACTACAGAGACCGGCAATGTCATAACGGACTCGCCGTCCAGTGAAAACCGGGTATCGGTCTGGATCTGCATTTGCTCGATACCAGCGACGCTCAATTCGTATTCGTGGTCCTCGTTGTGTTTGTTGATCACACGAATCGTGTAGCTATTCTCAATTCCCTGCCGGCCAACATCGCGATACAGCGCATTGCGGTCCCGGATAACATCCATGATAACCGGTTTCCTGAGCGCAATGGTGGTTACCAAGGTCGCGAGCAGGATTGTCAGAATACCCGTGTATACCAGCGTCCTGGGCCTGATCAGCCTATACGATTTGTGTTCCAGTGCGCGCTCGGTGCTATAGCGGATCAGTCCGCGCGGTGTGCCAACCTTATCCATTATGGTGTCGCACGCGTCGATGCAGGC
>JBPCYD010000007.1:0-10740 GCA_051007895.1 Woeseiaceae bacterium | reverse complement strand
CCGGATCCACCCGGCTGGGTCAATGCGGTTGAAGCGGTAGCCGCAATTGATTCGAAAGACAATCGGGTTGGTGTTGGAAATGTTCTTGCCGACATTCACAAATCGCTGGTTAAAGCGCACAAGGAAGCGATGTCTGCCTACAGTGAGGCCAGTGGTAAGCGACACGCTATCTTGAGAAAGATGCGTCCGGAGTGGCGACTCATTCAGCAATCCCTGGGCAAAATCGGGAAGAACGTTGACAGCCTGCTCGGACGTTCAGTGACAATCGATCGCCACATGGAGGAATATGAAAGCATTGTGAAGGGAGAAGATCGAGCGGTGTCGATACTCTCGTCGTCTTCACTCGTGTATTTTTTCGTTTCAGCACTGGTCATGGCAGTGGCTGTCGGTGGTGCAACGATCAATTTCTCGTTAATCGCTCGCCCGATGGCGGAAATGGTTGGTGGAACCAGCCTCATCGGTGACTTCCGCACGGCCGATATCGCGGCACTGGTCATTATTCTCGTGGAGATTTCCATGGGCTTGTTCCTGATGGAGTCACTGCGAATTACGCGACTGTTTCCCGTCATTGGGGCACTCCCGGACAAGACCCGCGTGCGCATGATATGGATTACGTTCACGATCCTGTTTCTGCTTGCAAGCGTCGAGGCCGGACTGGCCTACATGCGTGAGGTTTTGCTGCACGACGAACTGGCAACCAGTGCATTGCTGAGAGGCAGCCTGGACGTCGCGGCAACCAGCGAATACATGTGGATAACGACTGCTGCACAAATGGGCATGGGTTTCATCCTGCCGTTCGCTTTGACGTTTGTCGCGATACCCCTCGAAACATTCGTACATTCGCTGCGAACCGTCGTTGGACTCCTCGCGATCGGCGTACTCAGGGTCATATCTCTCATGCTGCGACTGCTTGGCAACGGCGCCAGGCATTCCGGGAAGTTGCTGACGCACATCTACGACCTGCCACTATTTATCCCATTGTGGTGGGCGGCACGCGACGTAAACACCGGTGACAGCGATCTCACGGAGGCGAGGCTATGAAAATTCTACCTACATTTGTGATCATAATTGGCGGCCTCGTTCTCACCAGTTGCGCCCCGTCCAAAACAAACAGCTCGGGCGTCTACATGCTCGTGGATACATCGGGCACCTATCGCGAAGAAATACAGAAAGCGCAGCAAATTATTCGTTATACACTGTCTCGCCTGGATTCAACCGATACATTCGCTGTAGCCAGAGTAGACACCGGCAGCTTCAGCGAAAGAGACATTGTTGCGAAGATGACCTTCGATGATCGCCCCAGCACGGCGAACAGGCAGAAGCGCCTGTTTGCCGAGCAAGTGGAGAATTTCGTATCGGGAGCACAATCGTCGGCTTACACGGATATTACTGGCGGATTGCTACAAGCAGTCGAGTATCTTAATGAGAAGGAGCCGGCCAACAAGACGGTGCTCATCTTTTCAGACCTGAAAGAGGATCTGCAGGAAGGCTATATTCGGGATATCGAGTTTGATCTGGACGGGTTCGACGTCATCGCGCTGAACGTAACCAAACTGCGGTCCGACAATGTCGATCCTCGAGAATACCTGTCGCGACTATCGGAGTGGCAGGTCAAAGTCGAGAACTCAGGCGGAAACTGGCGCGTGATCAATGATCTCGACGGACTTGATGGATTGCTGTGAGATTCCAGGTCAACAGCGGCCGACTGCGGAATCTGCGTGCTAATTTGCATAGAAATATCGAAGTACGTCGTCCAGCAGCGGTCGCCAGTTTTTCCAGTTATGCCCCTGTCGAACTTCGACGTATTGCATGTCGTATCCCTTGTCTTTCAGCACCCGATGAAATTTTCTGTTTGCTGTCGTGTTGTCGTCGGGTTTGCCGGTGCTTAAAAATATTCTGAGCGGCAGCTTCGGCGCCTCTTCGAACGCGGGTAACAGATCCGGTAGCGGGTGATTTGCCGGTGACTGCATAGCCACGCCCGAAAATGCTGCGGATCCGAACAAGCCAAAACACGCTGCATTGGTTGCGCCAAACGACAGACCCATGACTGTTCGGCCGCGTCGACTGGTCGCAACCGGGTAATCCGTTTCAATTCGTGGCAACAGTTCGTCCACGTAAAATTTCAGGTAGTCGCGATTGCAAAGGAACTGGGCGTTGCGCCGATTCACCTTCAGATCGTCGGGGTCGCGAGCGTCAACGAATATGGCCACCAGCGGTTCGATTTCTGCGTCCTCGACCAATCTGTCCAGCAGTTCATCCATGCGACCGTCATCGAGATAGAAGTGACCGTCGGTAACGTAAAGCACGGGCAATTTGTTTTGTACTTCGAACCCTTCGGGCAGGTAGACCCGATACTGCAGATCGTAGCCAAGAACATTGCTCGATATCCGGATGTCCTCTGACAACGTGCCGTCAGCGAATGCGGCACCAGCAAGGAACAGTAACAAAGCTGATCTGAACATGAACCTTTCGAACTGCTAACTTCGTTTTGGTTCCACGGATTCGGCTTGACGGAAAACTCTTTAATCCAAAGGGATGACAGTGCCGTCATCGTGATGCACTTCCCATTCAGGATATCGCAATGCGGCCAGTTTGCCGTGAAATTTATCATGCCCCGGCTCGCGTCGCCGTTCCGCGTGGCGTTGGCCCACACTGTAGTCGACACAGTAAACGTTCTTGCGGGGACCCATCCATGCGTGACTCGATATACCCTCAAACACGTCCCTGCCGAAAACGCCCGAGATGCGCTCGGCAGCGTCATCAAAGCGACGCCAGAAATGACCAATGATGACGGGAATATCATCGTCGTAAAAATCCCACCATCTTGTCCTGTAGATCATGCGCCACTGGCCCATCGCAAAAAACGGTTGGTCCGCCGCGTGCACGGCGCCTGAAGAGAGAACCCGAATCGGGTTGCTCATCTGGCCGATAACTTCGGCCTCCGCATGTGCTGGAAGTAACTCTGCGACCCAATCAGGGTCTTGCAGCGAAACAGCATAGAAGTTCCGCTCCTGCTCAACCATGTGCGCAAGCTCCGCGGAGTTTCTCTTCCTGTCGACTTCGCCTTCATACCGTGTATATAGCGCTGTCACCGGGGAGTTTCGCACGGCATCGCTACGCAACCTGGCAACCGATGGCCCATGCCAGCAGGCATGCACAAGTCGTAGTGACTCGTGCTCCAGTACTATGGGTAGCGATGCGAAAAAGTGCCGAAAGTCATCGATTCGACATGGATCGACCGGGCTGGAATGAAACTCTCCTGCTTTCTCTGCGCGATTTGGTTGAATGAACCAGCCGTTTCCAGGAAGTGGCTTGTCAAGCAGGATGTTCAATTCATGATTGCCCATCAGGCAGTAAGCTCTTTCCTCGTTGACAAGGGCCATCACTTTGTCGACGACTGCAGGGCTGTCGGGACCCCTGTCTACCAGATCGCCCAGGAAGACCAATTTGCGGCCATCGGTTGAAACACCATCCTGGTCATAGCCTAGCTGCTGCAGGAGCTTTTCGAGAGCGTCATATTCGCCGTGTACGTCTCCGATGATATCCAGGGGACAATCGGGAATTCGGGCAATGAGTGGTGAAGTGGTACTCACCGCAATTGGGCAGCGCCGTTATTGCCGGCGAGAGCGCCGATGCTTTCGATCAAATGTACAAGATCGGCAACTGCGTCTTCCGCCGTGCCATTATTGGGACAGTCAATGACGCAGCGATTGTAGTCTTCGAATTCTCTTGTAAATGCATTGTGTAATGGCAATGGATCATCCAGCAAATGTCCTTTCCGCTTCTTTTTTCCCAGGCGTTTGATGATGACTTCTTCACGCGCCTGCACCCAGATCACTATGAATCCACCCGCTATTTTCCTGGCCTGATCATAGAGAAGATGCCGAATTTCACGCTTATGCAGCGTTTCGTCGACAACGATATGCGGGTTTTTCCCGACCAGTTCTTCAAGATCGACGAAAACCTGGCGAAACAGCTCGCGCCGAATGTCATCACCAAAAGGGATCCCCTCACTGATATTTCGTTCGAAATCGGGGTCCCGGCGAAAGACGACTTTTTTGACCTCATCCACATCGTAGTACGGAAAGTCGAAGTGCTGCGCCAGTCCGCGAGCAATCGTCGATTTGCCGGCACCAATGGTGCCACCTACAAAAATGATCATTCAGTTCCCCGGTATAGGCGTGGATTCAGGAAAATCTATCATCCAGAGTCGCGACAAATCGATACGGACAATCCGCATCCTCTTGCGCGTAGTCGACACCGATTCTCGGCCCGACCGTTATCGCAGATCGGTCCAGGATATTTCCGTGATCCTCGATCCACACCTGCTTGCCCTGCAAACTGGTGCCGGTCAGACCTGTAGTAATGCCCATCGCCATAGCCAATGACCCCGGTCCGCCCAGCAGCCGGGCATCAACCACCGGACGATTTCTACGCTGCAGCATGATTTTTTCGCCAAATTGGGGATGACCAGCCCGGACGAGGACAGCATGCGGCGTACCGCTGACGCTGGTTACAACATTAAACAAGTGGTGAATGCCATAACACAGATAGACATAGGCGACTCCGCCTGCGCCGTACATCGGCTCTGTTCGTTTCGTTCTTCGGCCACCGTAGGCATGACTCGCCTTGTCATTTACGCCCGCATACGCTTCAGTCTCTGTAATGATTACTTTGGTCAGGCTATCGCCAATTTGACTGCACAAAACCTTACCGAGAAGTTCGCGCGCAATCGCGACAACGTCGTCACGAATATAGAAATCTCGAGTCAGCTTTGTAATGAGACCTCACTCCGACCACGGTCTTTGCCGGGGACTCTGAGCATTAGAAATAATCGCAAGCGATCAGCGGGATCGAATAACCTTGCCAGGCCGCTCGCCTGTCATTTGACTGCCGGACAATACCGCAACACCAGAGACAAACACATGATGCGCGCCCTCAGCGTACTGATGAGGGTTTTCGAAAGTCGCCTTATCAATGACGGTCCCCGGATCGATTACTGCGATATCGGCGATTGCGCCTTCGGAAATTCTGCCGCGATCACTGAGACCGATGCGATCGGCTGGCAACATCGTCATTTTGTGAATTGCCGTATGCAGTGGCATAACATTCTGCTCTCTGACGTAGTAGCCGAGTACACGCGCAAAAGTCCCGTAGTTTCTTGGATGCGGTACGCGCTCGGACGGACCTTCGATGCCGCCGTCGGACGAAGGCATGGTTGCCGGATGGCGCATAATGTTTCTTACGTCTTCGGAGTTAATTGCATGAAACACTGCACTGCAATTGCCGGCTTCGACCAGCTCCATTAACAATTCGGCTGCGTTTTCCTTCGAAACCTCGCGCTCTTTGAGCGCAAGCAATTCCGACAAATTGAGCCCATTGATGGTGTTGTCGTGTGGACAACTGGCAAGCACAACGTTTGCCGGATCATTGCCACCCCTGTCCACTTCGATGCGGTAAACAATATCCTGTTGAATTCGTTGGCGTTGTTCAGGATCAGCGAGGCGCTGCAACAACATCTCTCGACCACCATCGAGACTCCAGCCTGGAAATAATATCGTCAGATTCGTGGATGAAGCCGTGTATGGGTACTGATCGATTGAAACATCCACTCCCCGGGCGATGGCCTCGTCAACAAGTCGCAGCGTCTCGGTGGAACTTCCCCACATTGGAGCACCCACTATTTTGTGATGCGTTAGCTGTGTAGGAAGCCCACCCTCTTCACCTATGCGAATGGTTTCTTCGACGCTTTTCAAAACGTCGAGGCCTTCCTCCCGCATGTGGCTGATGTAGATGCCATCATATTCAGCGGCAACTTTGGCCAACTCGATCACTTCTTCCGTCGTCGCAAAGCGACCCGGCAGGTAGATCAGGCCCGACGACAGACCGAAAGCGCCTTGCTCCATGGCAGCGCGTACTTCGCCGCGCATCAACCCGAGCTCATCGTCAGTTGGCGCTCGATCGTCATCGCCGATGATCAGGCGCCTGATCGAACCGTGACCTACGAAGGTAGCAAAATTGACGGACGCCGGATTTTGCTCGATTGCGTCCAGCGTGTCTGAAATCGGCAGGGGCGAACTTCCATCCGGCCCACCAACCACCGTAGTGACGCCTTGCCGAATCAGGTTCTCCGCATCGGGCCAACGGAAGATGCCATCTTCAGGATCACTACGAACTGCATGGCTGTGAATGTCTATGAATCCTGGCACGACAGCCAGGTTACTGACATCGATGCGGGATGCGGCAGACCGACTGCCCAAGTCGCCGATGGCGACAACTCGGTCACCCCTGATGCCAACATCAGCAATCACCGAATCTGTATTCTCACCAGAGTAAACCGAACCGGACTCCAGGATAATATCCAGTGGTTCTTGCGATTCACTCGAACGATCACAACCGGCAAATAACAGCAGAACCAAAAGACTAAAGAATGGTCTCATTTTCGCATTCTCTCCGATCTAGTCCGCCAGAATGGGCGCAAGATTAAGCGCCGCAAGTGACACCATCACGACGCCAATAATATTCAGGACAATCCCGGCTTTCACCATTTGCGGAATACTGATTCTTCCAGTGGCGAACACAATGGCATTAGGCGGTGTTGCCACCGGCAGCATGAATGCGCAACTTGCGGCGATGGTAATTGGAACTGTCAGCACGATTGGGGGCACGCCCGCCTGTATCGCAATTGCCCCCATCACTGGCAGCAAAGTTGCGGCGGTTGCAAGGTTGCTCGTCAGTTCCGTCAAGAAAATTACCAACGCTACTGATGCGATGACCAGAACTGCGGTTCCCCAGACGTTCAGGGGAGCCAACTGTTCTCCCATCCACAATGCCAAGCCGGAATTCGAAACTGCCGCGGCAAGGCTCAGACCGCCGCCAAACAGAATCAGGACTCCCCAGGGGAGTCGTGACAGGTCTTGCCAGGTCATCAATTGCGGCTCAGACTTACGCCCGCTCGGCAGGAGAAATATCAATACCGCTGCCGTCATCACAATGCCCGCGTCGGAGATGCCGGTCAGCCCCAGCCATTCAGTTATCGGCCGTCTGAACATCCATGAGAAAACTACGACGCCGAATACTATGGCTATCCGCCGCTCCGGCGTTGTTATCGGGCCCAGTTGTTGGCGCAGGTCATGCAGGTGCTCGTCCACGGCTTTGCTCGCCGGGATATTGACCGGGTACAGGAAACGAGTCAGTGCTATCCAGGCAATCGGCAGCATGACTGCGCTAACAGGGATACCCACCAGCATCCAACGAGCGAAACTGATTTCGAATCCGTAACTTTCGGCCATGAACCCTGCCAGCAGCGCATTGGGTGGCGTGCCTATTAATGTAGCAAGACCACCAATGCTCGCCGAGTAGGCAAGGCCGAGCAACATCGCAAGCTGAAAATTGTGTCGGTCCTCATCGGTGATGCCTTCGACGTTGTCACGTATGACACCAACAATTGATAGCACGATTGGCAACAACATCATCGTGGTTGACGTGTTGGTCATCCACATGCTCAACAATGCACAGACGAACATGAAGCCGCCAACCAGGCGGCGTCCGTCTGTACCAGTGCGATCCAGAATCGCAAGCGCGATGCGTCGATGCAGATTCCAGCGCTCCAGGGTAAGCGCCATCACGAAGCCACCGAGGAAGAGATAAATCGTCGGGTTGGCATACGGTGCGGCCGCGTCGCGAATGCTGGATATTCCCAGGGGGTCGAAAATCAGTATGGGGATAAACGCGGTAACCGGCACAGGAATAGCTTCCGTTGCCCACCAAATGGCCATCCACAAACCCACTGCCGCAACACGCCAGGCCTCATGCGACATGACGCCCTGGTACTGATCAGCAAAAAGCATCAGTGCGAACACCACAGGACCCGCTATCCGGCCGACTTTCTGATAAGTCTGCAGCGGCACATTTTCCGTAGCGTCAGGTGTCCTGGCGGTTGAAGTCAAAGGTGAATTCTCACTTTTCCTGGCGACGACTTGCGAATCTTATTCTTGGTATAACCTTGCGCTTTTGATTACGTCTTCTGCTTTATTCTTATGCTTGTCGAAGTAATAGGGTACGGCGCCCAGAAAATACATCATATAGAGCTTATCGTCTGCAATAAACGCACCTGCAATCCCGCGGTATGCCGGACTGTCAGTTACCGTGGCGGACAGATCGAACATCATCCCCATGTTTGCACCGAATCGATGGGGTCGCAATTTATCGGTACTGAGTGTCGCCTGTCCTTCACCGAAGCGCTTTAATACTGACGATTCCACCAGTTCCTCAATTTCGTTAGGCAGCATATCAGCCCTGAATACGGGTAGCGCTGCCGAGTCACTCTGTGATCGTAGTATTGCCTCTCCATCAGGCACACCTGGAATGATGACCATTCGGTCCAGCAGCATGCCATCTTTTGTCCAGGTCACGGTATTTTCACGCGCGGATTGAGTGTGATGGCTTGGTGCCCGGTTCCAGCCGCTATCGGCATCGACAATCAGGGTCTGCACGGCGACAGGGCCCGCAGCTACCAGTGAATAACGGGTGCTGGCACAGCCAGACAAGACTATGAGCACAGCCAGGCATATAACACTCAACGATCTCAAAGCGACTCATTCTCCAGGTAGTACTCAATCATAGCCCGATCCGACGCATCGGGGCTCTTTTGCAGGTACTCACGAAATCTCGCCTGAGCCAGTGCTTTGTTGCCGGCTTTCAGATACAGATATCCCAGGTTCTTGAATGCCTCGGGCGGGGCGCCACTACTTTCGACGGATTTCGTATAAGCGGCGATGGCAAGGTCCTGATCACCTGGCGTGCCACGCTGACGGTACATTTCGCCGAAAAAATAATTCACCAGGGCCGGTTCAACACCGATTCTCGTGTGGCGAACGAGCATCTCTCTCGTGCGACCGAATCGATTTGTGTCGAGCTGGTCTTCCATCAGAAAAAGATAGTGATTATTTAAAATCTCAAGTAACGCCCGGTCGGCGCCTTGCTCTACATCTGACGGGCCGTAGGTATTCTCGACGTACTGCTTGAGATAGGCTGCACGCTCCTCTGAATTCGGATGAGTTTGTGAAAAAATGCCAACCTTCTCGCGTTTGACAGCTGCAGCGGCCTCCTCCGCCAGTAATTGGTTCCAGACCCGGTACGATGCGTGGGGATCGAATGCCGCTTCCGCAAGTAACCGGGTCCCTAACAGGTCCGCTTCCGTCTCCTGATCACGATTGAAAGCCAGGTAGTTGAGCAGCGCTGTAGTCTGGCCTACCGGCACGGGGATTCCGGTCAGTACCGCCAAGCCGAAATCAAAAACAGTAGCAGATGTCATCTGTGACTTGAGCTTGCGAAAACCCAGCAGAGAGTGCATTCGCGTGTAGTGCGCAATTTCGTGCCCGATAACCGCCGCAATATCATCAGTTGATGAAGCCCTGACAATCAGCCCGGTCCATATCTGCATCATTCCCGTCGCCGTCATCGACGCATTGAAGCCGGGATTCCTGATCAGATAGACACGAAAATCGTTGCAATAGTCACCTGCCACCCGGCAGACGATTCCGTTGATGTAGTTATTGAGTTCTGCATTCCGAACAAGGAGTGGCGACTGGTTGAGCTGTCTTTCGTAATCTGTGAATTCCATCCACAGACCCTGCTCATCGGCTGCCTCCTCGGGTGTGTAACCGGGTTCAATCAGGTGGTCGAATTCTTCATTGGCCGACAATGGCCAGGTTGTCACCAGGCACACAAGTCCGACAAGGAAGCGTTGCCATGTGGGTTTCATTCAAGTGTGCCGTCTTGCCGCGCCGCCGGAATATCCTTGAACAACGTTCTCACTGCCGCTGCCGCACCGGATGCGTCGCGCAATTCGCCCGATCCGTCGCCGACTACGTTAAACCAGACCACATTGCCTGTCCGGAGATCCACCAGCGATGCAAACCCCTGCTCGGCGCCAGTGGCTACGTACGAACCCAGCGCCGCTGCAAAAATCGAAAATGCGACTCGACCACCGGACGCCTGATAGTCGCGGTAGTAGACGAAGAGCGCGTAGTCGGCATCATGTTTTTCGGCAAGGACACTAACGCCTGGTCCGAGTGACCAGTCAAAAACCTGGCCATCATTTTTTCCTGGCAATCTGGACGCACCAAAATGATGATTGAGGATGGTCAAACCGACGGCGTTGTGCAGCCTATCGTACTCTGTTTCCGCCAAACCGATATTAGTTGGGTCGAGAATTCGCATATCGGCACCAATCGATCCGGCGAAGTCTCGTGCGGCATTGGAAAAGTTATCACGCGCTGTTTCGGTCCATTCCCGGTGCGGCTGTGGAAGGCCGCCGGTAGTTAACAAGTAATAGCGTATATCCGGCGGCATCATGATGACGCGCGGGTTCTCTGCAATTGAGTCGAGGCTATCGATCTGCTGAGCATTCCGGGTAGCCACACAGGCAGAACACAACGCCAGCAAGACAAGCAGCGTGCACAATCGCAGGCTAGTCCGCAATTGACCAACTTGAGAAATACACGTTCCCCTTATGTATTGTCCCTGCATACAAATACCTGTTAAAGGCACTCTAATATTCTAAGTGAGACTGTAATGCGTTTTGCGAGTTCCGGATTACATCTCACAAGGTCTGACACGCGTACATTCTACTGCCGAATCGGCTCTCCGTCCTTCGACGCTCCAAGCCTGCCCCCATTCACGTGTTTCTCAAAAGAAGCAAGCAACTGGTCATCGGATTTGCCCGGATGCACACCA
>JBPCYD010000006.1:0-5020 GCA_051007895.1 Woeseiaceae bacterium | reverse complement strand
CTATAGTCCAGTCGGTGTAATGGCTCAGTGCATTAACCGTCTTGATTGACATCATCGGGCCTTCAAAGGTGGACATACCGTAAAAGCTCAGGGCCACGATCATGAATTTCAGCACCGGGTCGGTGCGCAACTTATGCCAGGCGCCCGACAGCGTCATGATGCCGTTGATCATGCCGCCCCAGGATGGTGCGAGCAGGATGACGGAGAAGACCATGCCGAGAGACTGAGCCCAGTTAGGCAATGACGTGTAGTGCAGGTGATGTGGCCCGGCCCACATGTAGATCGCAATCAGCGCCCAGAAGTGCACCACCGACAGGCGGTACGAGTAAATCGGCCGCTCAGCCTGTTTGGGGACGAAGTAATACATCATGCCTAGGAAGCCCGCCGTCAGGAAAAACCCAACTGCATTGTGTCCGTACCACCACTGCATCATCCCGTCGACGACGCCGGTATAGATCGGATACGACTTCCAGAGGCCGACCGGGATAGCGAGGTTGTTGAAGATGTGCAGTACTGCCACCGTAATGATGAAGGCCGCATAGAACCAGTTAGCAACGTAGATATGTTTGACCCGACGGCGCCCGATCGTAAACAGGTAACAGATCCCGAATGAAACCCAGACAACCGCGATCAACAAATCGATTGGCCACTCGAGTTCGGCATATTCCTTACTTTGCGTAATGCCGAGCGGCAGCGTTATGGCTGCCAGGACGATTACCGTTTGCCAGCCCCAGAAAGTAAATGCGGCGAGCTTGTCGAATGCAAGCCGGACGTGACAGGTGCGTTGCACAACATAGTAGGCCGTGGCAAAAAGTGCCGAGCCGCCGAATGCGAATATGACCGCATTCGTATGCAAGGGTCGCAGTCGGCTGTAGGTCAGCCATGGCACATCCATGCTGAGGCCAGGCCAGATCAGCTGAGCGGCGATGATAAGGCCAACCAGCATTCCGACAACGGCCCAAACGACGGTCATGATCGCGAACTGGCGTACAACTTTATCGTTGTAGCTCGATGAGTTATCCATAGAATTTATCCACGTAACCTATTGTTGCTTAGTCTGATTCTTGTTGGAGGCGACGATGCCAGATGGACCTCAAACCAGCCATAAGGGTAAACCCTGATTTCGGCTTTTCAGGCTGTAGCGGAACGCTGATCCGCGATTTCGTCTGGCAACGCCGGCCCAATAGTCTCAGAATTTCCAGCCGAATGTCAGGCTGTACACCATTGGGTCAATTTTCACTGTTTCGAGGAACGTACCGTCGACATCGGCGTCCGTTTCGATACTCATCCAGCGCATATCGAAATTCAGCAGCATATTTTCGGAAATCTCGTAGTCCAGGCCTGCCTGTGTAGCGAGGCCAAATGACGGGTCCAGATCGAGTGCCAGCCCTTGCAAGGGGCCGCTGGTTTTCTCGTCAAAAAACAGCGTGTAATTGATGCCGGCACCGACATAAGGAGAAATAGCACCATCCGTATCGAAGTGGTATTGCAAACTGAGCGTTGGCGGCAGATGTTTGGTCTCGCCTACTTTTGTACCGTCCGCAGCCAGCTTAATGTCGTGGGAGAAAGGCGCCGCGGCGAGAAGTTCGATGCCTAAGTTGCTGCTGAACATGTAGGTGCCATTGAAAACAAGTGTTGCTCCTGAGTCGACGGATACCACCGTACCGTTGTTCGATTTGGGATCTACGGTTCCGGCACCGACTCGCACGATCCAGTCTCCTGGCTCGTAGGCATATGCATTTGGTGCACAAACAAGTAACGCTGCATAAAGCGGTAACAGAAATTTTTTGGTACGAATGAACATCACTTAGAACTCCCTGGTTTTCGTTGGCACCCGGTGTTTGATTTGGCCGGGCGGCGCGTATGATGTTCTATATTAGTTTTATCTAATATAAGGGAGAATACGTACTGTTTTGGGGTGAAAACAGCGTGCGTAAATAGCGGCTATTCAGCCGTCGGGCGAGGCACGGATGTGATGCCAATCGAGTGGCGAGGAAAGTCTGACGAATCAATGGTTTCCAGGTATCCGTGCCAGGCGCCATAGCCGATTACCGGCAGAATGATGATGAGGCCCAGGAAAGCGGTAAGCATGCCAACTACCAGCCCTGCCATAATCAGCGCCAGCCAGATCATCATAGGCAGCTTGTTGCGCAGTACGGCATTGATTGACGTCACGATGGCGGTAACGCTGTCCACGTCCCTGTGCATGATCATCGGCAGGGAAAATGCGCTGGCCGAAAATGTCACGGCAGCGAATAATGCGCCGACCGTTGTGCCGACGCTGAGATAGGTGATCAGGTCTGACAGGTCCGGATTAGCTTCGGTTGGAATAAATACGCTGATCATGATGGCCGCCCGTCCCCAGATCATAAAGATGACCAGCAACACGAGCGCAAAAATCATCTCGTTGCCAACGTGGCGTCGAAATGCGGCGCGCAGGCTGCGGGCCATTAAAGGCGGCTGACCGCGTTCAAGTTGTGCGCTGATTGCGTACAGGCCGATGCATGATAGCGGGGCGATGAACACGAAACCGCCCAGCATGGCGAGCATGATCCACTGGCTGCCATAGGTCCATGCGAGCCAGACGACAGTGGCGATTATGAGCGCCATGAAGAAGCCGTAGATCAGGCTCTGCTGTGGTGCTTTTCTAAGATCGCCGATGCCTTTTTTCAACCAGCCGAACGGTGCCAGCGGACTCAATTGCCGGCAGGGCGCGACAAATGGCATCGTTTCCCTGTCAACTTCCTGTGCCGGCTGCTCACTCAAGCTCGCTTACTCCGGGAAAGAAATGTCCCGCTCGCCGATAAGATAACGGAAGCTGACTGAAAATACCCATACGTCATAGTCGTAAGGGTCAGCACCCAGGGAAAGGACTGCTGGAATCGTGTTCGGCTCGACACCGGCAAGCGCCCAGTCGTTGCTGGAGAAACTCTCATAGCGAAAACCGGCGTCGATGTCGAGCCGCTCGGACTTCGCGTAACGCAATTTCAGGCGAATCGAATCAAGCGTGGAATCGAGATCCGGATATTGATTGACCGCACTACCGACAGCGCCGACGCCGACTGCCGTTTCTCCATCCGTGTGCGAGTAGTCGAGAATCAGGTCGGTCTTTTCACCAATAGCCCGAAACTCGAGCCCGCCGCCAATGTGACTGAAGCTGTCTTCATGTGCAGCGAACCAGTCGGGCTCGCCGAATTGCGCACTGCCGAACTGATCGGCGTCGATGGTTTCCCGGCCACCGATCAGATAAACAGACGCCGAATCGGAAACGGCCCAACTCAGGTCGATCGAGAAATGTGTGCTCTCGCTATCTGTCAGGCCTACTCGCGACTTGCTGTAGCTGTCGTCGGTAAATAGCGCTGTGACGGTGGCGGAAATCGGCCACCCGGTTGGTGAGGCCGATAATGAGAATTCCCCGAATTCGCGATATCGGTGTGCGAGATTATATTTGCGTAGCAAAGGATTCTGACCGAGATCAATTGCGACGTTCTCGTTATAACGGTCAACCTCTCTTTTCGCTGAGCCACCTTTAGCGCTCAGGTTCAGCCACGGAATCGGGCGCCATTTGACCCGGCCCCAGCCATGATCTTCCGTCTGTTCGGCGACTTCCTGGAAATCCCGATCCAGTTCGGTTCTCTCGTAGCCTGCGGAAACGCGCAAGGTATTCAGTAAACGGTACTCACCACTCGCATCAAAGCGCGCCCGCTCGAAGCTGTAGGGTGTGTTCAATTCGGACTGACCCGACAAGAATGTGTCGGTAATGACTCTGTTCCAGGATTCCCTGGGCGTTCGGTTGTCCCGCTCGTCATAGCGATAGCCGAGTTTCACACGTCCTTTGGGTAGCGGCCTGGAAGACAGCGTTATCGAGTAGTTGCTCGTATCGACTTGTCCATCAATACTGGATCTCGGCAATGCGCTCGCCGTTAAGTTAGGGTTGACCGTGTATGGCAGCAACGGTTCGTTCTGCTCGCCCTGTCCGCTTGCAGCACTAAACGCAATGATCGTATCGAGCGTTGCGGCGCGAAAACTGCCCGACAGGGAAAACTGCTGGAAGTCGTTATCCGGTTCAAGCGCCAGCTGGCGAGATTCAAAACCGGCCGTCAATGGATCGTCAAAGAAAGCGTTTTCCCAGGCCATGGAATCTGAGCTGTTCTCGAAGAACGAGCCATACCAGGCAAGTGCCAGGTTCAACGGGCCGTTCGCGTAGGTAACGCCCAGATTAACGGTATCCGTCTGGTAGTCGACTACCCGCGGCAGCAGGCTCGCCTGCGTATAGTTGGAACCGGAAACGATGTCTACGCCGTCACGACTCTGCTGACTGTAGTCAGCGAAAATTTTGAAATTGTTTGCGGCCAGGATATGGCCGCCCAGGCTGATCGTCTGCCGATCGGCACCGATGTTCTGATCTACGAGAGAAGCGGGCAATGCCGTCATCGCCGTCGTGGTCCCGGCCGTCACCCAGCCGGCCGGCAGGGTCAGATTGTTGCCGGCGCCAATCGCATAAACGGTGCTGGTCGTGTCGAATCGTCGGTAGGGTAGTTCGTCATAGTCCAGGTAGAGCCCATAGAGCCCCTGGCGACCGGCCTCAACGTTGAATTCACGTGAATCCAGGCCCAGGTTTTCGGCGGCCCACTGCAATTGGAATGTCTCGTTGGCGAAGCGGCCACTACCGCCCAGGTCAGCTTCGATGCCGTCTTCGTCCAGTCCTGTGCTATTTCCGAAGCGGGCGGCGCTGTCGCTAACATTGATCGCCCCGGCTTTCAGATCGGCTGTGTATGCGCCTTCGAACGGACAGAGTTCGCACTTCCATTCGCTGGTGTCGACCTGGGCTATGGCGGCGGCTGGCAGGCAAAGAATTAAGAATGTCCCCATTTTTGCGTAAAGTCTGCTCATGGCATTCATCGCATCAAAACCGCGCCGGACGGGTGATTCGAACCGTGCACAGCGGTATGGCAGTTCATGCAATTGCGGCCCAGTAAATACTGTGACGGCGTGCCGCCGGCCAGTTCATCGGGCGTCC
>JBPCYD010000005.1:0-21020 GCA_051007895.1 Woeseiaceae bacterium | reverse complement strand
ACGCGGATGTTGTGACGTAAGTAGTATTACCTAGGGAACGCTATTGCGAATCATTCTCATTTCTGTACACTGATTATAGGTGAGTGAATCCAGGGAATTCGACGACATGACTCTTGCATCGCTGCAGCGCGGACGAAAGTACGTCATTGACGACGTAAACGCCGTTGATCCAGACGTGCAGCGACTGATGGTCCTGGGCCTTGTCGAAGGTGCCGAAATCGAGCTGGCCAGTTCGGCGATTGGCGGTGACCCCCTGGAAATCAAGATGTTCGGTAACGCAATATCACTGCGTCGGGAACAGGCCCGGCATTTCGCCGTTACTCCAGCCGAGCCAGGTGAGTAAAGAATCGGTCACCCGGATATCGGCTGACCAGATTTCCGTACGCCGGCGCCCGTCGGCACGCATCGCGGTCGTCGGTAATCCTAATGCAGGCAAGAGTACGCTATTCAATCGGTTAACCGGCATGCGCCAAAAGACCGCCAATTATCCCGGGGTTACGGTTGAGAAGCATGTTGGCGTTACGCGCGTTGACGACATAGAGCTCGAGTTGATAGACCTGCCAGGAATGTTTGCACTGAGTGCGCATTCCCTCGAGGAACGCATTGCCGCCGACGTGGTGCTGGGACGCATGCCGGATACAGATCGACCTGCCGGCATTCTCGCTGTCGTAGACGCGACGCATCTCTATCAGGGCCTTTACCTCGTACAGCAGCTCCTGGAGCTTGACCTTCCTGTCATGGTCGCGCTGACAATGAACGATGCGGCCGTCGCCAGCGGTATCGCTATCGATAGCGCAGCCCTCGAACGGCGCCTTGGCGGCGTCCGCGTGTGCCCGGTTGTGGCAACCACAGGGCAAGGAATGGACGAGTTAAAACAGGCGTTGAGTCGTTTGCCCGATGCCGCATTGCACGCGGTTCCGCCAATCTGGGACGAACTCGGTGCGGCATCAGAGGAGCTGGCTAAAGCATTGCCTGCAACTGTGCCCCGCTTTGAAATCGAGCGGGCACTGATTGACGTCGATAGCGAGCTTGCACATGAAGTTGCAGGCTTTTTGGGCGACAACGGTGCGCAACAGCTGGCAAGCATGCGGAAGCGCCTGTTCGGATCGGATCCACCACTCGCCAAAGAGGCGCGCCAGCGTTATTCCTGGGTGCGCGATGTGATGAGTGAGGTCCAGCACGCTGCGCCTGCGATCACGACCTGGGGAACGCGCCTGGGACATTTCATCAATCAACCGGTGCCGGGAACCATTGGATTGTTCCTGGTCATGGCAGTCGTCTTTCAGGCGGTCTTCGCGTGGGCTACGCCGCTGATGGATGCGATTGACAACAATACGGCTGCCATTGGCGCCTTCCTGGCGCAGAATCTCCCCCAAGGTGCTTTCTCGAGTTTTATTGCCGATGGCGTGATTGCCGGCGTCGGCAGCGTAGTCGTCTTCCTGCCGCAGATCCTGATTCTTTTTCTTTTCATCATAGTGCTGGAAGACTCCGGTTATCTTGCGCGTGCCGCATACCTGATGGACAGGACGATGCGTTCCGTCGGCTTATCGGGCCAATCGATTATTCCTATGATCTCCAGCTTCGCCTGCGCGGTACCCGGAATTATGTCGACCCGGGTAATTCCAAATCGCCGTGACCGCATCGCTACTATTCTTGCGGCGCCGTTTATGACGTGTTCGGCGCGTCTGCCGGTCTACGCATTGTTGATCGCAGCATTCGTGCCGGCAACCAGTGTGGGTTACCTGAATCTGCAGGGCATCGTCCTGTTTGGCCTGTATCTGTTAGGGATCGTGGCCGGTCTTCTCACGGCGCTATTTCTTCGCAAGAGTGCTTTGCAAGGTCCGAAACCGACATTTGCCCTGATGCTACCGGAGTTTCGACGCCCCAATCTGCAAACGGTGCTGGTGCAGTTGTTCGGTCGAGCGAAAATATTTCTGAAGCGCGCCGGCACGGTTATATTCGCCGTCGCAGTGGTGGTCTGGGCGCTGGCATACTATCCACGCGCGACCGATATTCAAGACAACCTGGTCGTGCAACAGGCAGTTGCAGCGAACCGGCTCGCCGGGAATGAACTGGAATTCGCATGGGCGCAACTCGAAAACGATGCAGCCGCTGCCCAGCTGGAGCAAAGCTTTCTGGGTCGTGCCGGAAAAATAATCGAGCCCGTTTTCAGACCCTTGGGATGGGATTGGAAGATTTCTTCGGCGGTCATTGCCAGTTTCCCGGCGCGCGAAGTGGTTGTCGCGGTTCTCGGCACCGTTTACGCTGTCGGCGATGAAGCTGACGAGGCTACTCTCACCGAAAGGCTTAGATCCGCCCGGCACACCGACGGTTCGCCAGTCTTCTCACTGCCGATGGTTATTGGCCTGTTGATCTTTTATGCCTGCTGCTTGCAGTGCGCTGCCACAATTGCCGTTATCAAGCGCGAAACGAACAGCTGGCGTTGGCCGATTTTTGCCTGGACGTACATGACCGCGCTCGGCTATGTCGGTGCTTTAGTTGCCTATCAGCTTGGGACCGCCTGATACCAATCTAGTCGGGCTTGTCAAACGCCTGTAGTGATTCCTCGCCGCCCGCACTCTTGAGCAGTACTTCCACTTTCTGCTCAGCATCTTTAAGCGCGGTTTGACAACCACGCGTCAGTTTTATTCCGTCTTCAAATTTCTTCATGGCCTTGTCAAGCGGCAGGTCACCGCTCTCCAGTTCCTCAACCAGTTTTTCGAGGTCGGCAAGAGACTTCTCGAGGTTCAATTTTTTGTCACTGGCCATGCGCTTTTGATTCCACGTCGTGAATTTGTTCGAGCGCGTACGCTACATCGACGTAGCAAACGGGTCAACGTTGGTAAGTACATTGACATGCGCCGCTTCCGGGCATAGAGTTCAGCAACTATTTAGACTGAGTCTAAATCAAAATCAATCGCATCTGGAGGAGCGACCATGTCACTGAAAGGCAGCAAGACTGAAAACAATCTCAAAGACGCATTTGCTGGAGAATCTCAGGCTAACCGTCGATATCTTTACTTCGCCGCGAAAGCCGATGTGGAAGGTTACAACGATGTAGCGGCAGTATTTCGTTCTACGGCGGAAGGCGAAACCGGGCATGCGCATGGACACCTCGAGTATCTCGAGGAGACGGGCGATCCGGCGACGGGCCTGCCCATCGGATCCACCTCCGCGAACCTGGCGGCGGCGATTGCCGGCGAGACGCATGAGTACACGGACATGTATCCAGGAATGGCAAAAACAGCGCGTGACGAAGACTTCGAGGAAATTGCCGATTGGTTCGAGACTTTGGCGAAAGCCGAGCGATCTCATGCGAATCGATTTCAGAAAGCCCTGGACTCACTCGACGACTAAGGCAAGCACTAAGGAGCCGGGCGCTAGCCCGGCTTTTTTGAATTCCCTATGACCCCACCTACCGACAATCGCGAGGGGAGTCTCGAGGCACCCACGCGTCACCCGATTGACTGGCAATCCGAGGATTTCTATGACGAATCCTCATTGATGTCTGAACTCGAAAGAGTTTTTGATATCTGTCACGGCTGTCGTCGCTGCTTCAATCTGTGTCACTCGTTTCCGACCCTGTTTGATGCCGTGGATGAGTCCGAAAGTATGGAGCTCGATACGGTATCGAAGACGGTCTTTTGGGAAGTCGTCGATCATTGCTACCTGTGCGACATGTGCTACATGACTAAATGTCCATACGTACCGCCGCACGAATGGAATGTCGACTTTCCGCACCTGATGTTGCGGGCGAAGGCGACCCGATTCAGAAATCACGGTGCATCGTTCCGCGACAACTTACTGACGTCGACGGACAAGGTCGGTCGCTTTGCCGGCGTCCCGTTAATTACACAGACCGTGAACGCGGTCAATCAGAGCAAGACGGGCCGGGCATTGCTGGAGCGTACACTGGGTGTTCATCGAGACGCGCCGGTACCCCGTTACTATTCCGATACTGCTCGTAAGCGTCTCAAAGAGCTGCATTCATCTGCAAAGGCGGCGGCCACTCCGACCGAAGATACGCGGGGACAGGTCGTGCTGTTCACCACCTGTTATGGCAATCACAATATGCCGTCTGTGAATGACGATCTCGCCGCGATTTACGCGCACAATGGCATTCCGGTAACGCTTGCAAAAGATGAGGCGTGCTGCGGTATGCCGAAGCTCGAGCTCGGCGACCTGGAGGCCGTCGCAAAGTTAAAAGCGGTCAACATTCCGGCGCTTGCACATAAAGTTGACCAGGGATGGGATATTATTACCCCTGTGCCGTCCTGCACTTTAATGTTCAAGCAGGAACTGCCGTTGATGTTCCCGGACGATCCGGATGTCATCAAGGTACGAGACGCAACGTTCGACCCGTTCGAATACCTGATGCTGCGCCACAAGGCGGGAAGACTGGACACCGAGTTCAACAAGTCGCTGGGGAAAGTTTCCTACCAGGTGCCCTGTCATCTGCGTGTGCAAAATATAGGCCTGAAGACGCGGGATGTCCTGCAATTGGTTCCAGACACTGACGTCCAGGTCATTGAGCGATGTTCGGGCCACGACGGCACTTATGCGGTCAAGAAAGAGACACACGACATATCGAAAAAGATCGCGCGACCGGTAGTCACGAAAGTCAGGAAGAGCGAATCTGACTACTTCGTCAGTGACTGCCCGATGGCGGCTGAGCAGATCGCTCAGGAGTTGGACGCTGTGGAACCGGGCAATCCAGCGGCACTCCTCAGACAGGCGTACGGAATCTAGAAGACTATGGAACTACTCACCCGGGAAACCCTTTTTACGCTCGAAAAATACTCACAGATTCGGGACCAGTTTCGCCAGGACATCATGGCGCACAAACGCAACCGGCGCCTGGCGTTGGGCACGAATGCCATGCTCTATTTCGAAGATCGCAAGACGATGCAGTATCAGATCCAGGAGATGTTGCGCATCGAGAAAATCTTCGAAGCGGATGCCATCCAGGAGGAGTTGGACGCTTACAATCCGCTAATCCCCGACGGTAGCAATTGGAAAGCGACCTTCATGGTCGAGTTTCCGGACGTCGATGAGCGCCGGGCGATGTTGGGCCGCCTGATTGGCATCGAGGAAAATGTGTGGATCCGGATCGGTGAGCTGCCGATGATCCGGCCAATTGCGGACGAGGACCTCGAGCGATCCGACGACGACAAGACATCCGCGGTTCATTTTCTCCGTTTTGAGCTTTCACCGGATCAGGTAGATGCGTTGAAGAACGGTGCCGACATGTCAGCCGGTATCGACCACGACGTATACCAGGTCGAAATCAGGCCTATTGCCGACAATATCCGGCGTTCGCTGATCAACGACCTCGACTAACGCCTGTCTTAGGCCAGTTCTCTTATCACCTGATGAAACGTCAGCGGTATCGACTGGACGTTGGCGTGGCGGCCGAATCTTTTGGGAAGATTAACCGCAGGAAAGTTTGAGCATCCGTTCATTAGCGCGTCGGCGTGATTCAAGATAGAATCCCTGCGGGCAGAAAACCTGCTTTCGCTTGGGGCAAACGAGTAGATGGGCAAACGTTACGATGCCGCCGACATCGAGGTCTTAAGTGGTCTCGATCCTGTTCGGCGCCGGCCGGGAATGTATACAGATACATCGCGGCCAAATCACCTGGCACATGAGGTTGTCGATAACAGTGTCGATGAGGCGCTGGCCGGTCATTGCAAAAAGATCGAGGTTACCCTGCACACCGACGGGTCGATCGAGGTCAATGACGACGGGCGCGGCATGCCGGTCGACAAACATCCCAAGGAAAAGATTCCCGGCGTCGAATTAATCCTTACGCGCCTGCATGCAGGCGGCAAGTTCAACCAAGACAACTACCAGTACTCGGGCGGGTTGCATGGCGTCGGCGTGTCGGTCGTCAACGCGCTGTCAAAAAATCTCGAGGTCTGGATTCGTCGCGGTGGAAAGGAGTACAACCTTAGTTTTGCCGGCGGCAAGAAGCGCGGGAAACTGGATGTCGTCGGCAAGGTTGGCAAAGCGAATACCGGCACGACCATTCGCTTCTGGCCGGATCCGAAATACTTTGATTCGGCCAAAATCTCAGTCCCGAAGATAAAACACGCGTTAAAAGCCAAGGCGGTTTTGTGCCCTGGGTTGACGGTCCGGCTCAAGGTGGCCAAGCCTAAAGAGAAAATCGAGTGGTGCTACGACGGTGGACTTGAAGAATACCTGCTGGAAGCGATGGGCAAGGGCGAACACCTGCCGGCGGAACCGTTCGCCGGGTCACTGAGCGGTAACAACGAAGCCGTTGACTGGGCGCTCGCCTGGCACGCGGATGGCAGCCAGACGGTTACCGAGAGTTACGTTAATCTCGTGCCGACGCCACAGGGTGGCACCCACGTAAACGGTTTGCGTACCGGGCTGACCAACGCGATCCGTGAGTTTTGCGATTTTCGTAGTTTGTTACCTCGTGGAGTGCAAATCGCGCCGGAAGATGTGTGGGACGGCCTTAATTTCGTGCTGAGCGCGAAACTGGAGGATCCCCAGTTCTCGGGGCAGACCAAGGAGCGGCTGTCCTCACGAGAATCAGCAGCGTTCGTGACAGGCGTTATCAAGGACAGCTTTGCGTTGTGGCTCAATCAGCACCCGGAAACTGGCGATACCATCGCCCAGCGAGCCATCAGCAATGCGCAAGGTCGAATAAAGGCCGCGAAGAAAGTGGTCCGCAAGAAGGTGGTTACAGGGCCTGCACTACCGGGCAAGCTGGCTGACTGCACCTCACAGGAGCCAGAGCTGTGCGAGATTTTCCTGGTTGAGGGCGATTCGGCCGGCGGCTCGGCGAAACAGGCCCGCGACAGGAATACACAGGCCATCATGCCGCTGCGCGGGAAAATACTGAATACCTGGGAGGTCGATGCCGGCGAGATTCTCGCGTCGCAAGAGGTTCACGATATCAGCGTGGCGCTCGGTGTAGATCCGGGTAGTCCTGATCTCGACGGTTTGCGTTACTACAAGATTTGTATTCTCGCCGACGCTGATTCCGACGGGTTGCACATTGCAACGCTGCTTTGCGCGCTGTTTCTGCGGCATTTTCGAGAATTGATCCTCGCCGGACATGTCTATGTTGCCATGCCGCCGCTGTATCGCATCGACGTCGGCAAGGAAAAGTTTTATGCGCTCGACGAGCCCGAACGGCAGGGAATTCTGGATCGAATCGAGGCAGAAAAAATAAAAGGCAAAGTGTCGGTGACGAGATTCAAGGGCCTGGGCGAGATGAATCCGTCGCATCTGCGGGAAACGACGATGAATCGCGATACCCGGCGCCTCGTACAGCTAACAGTTGGCGCCAGGGACAAGACCGATCAGCTCATGGATATGCTGCTGGCTAAAAAGCGCTCAGGCGATCGACGCAAGTGGCTGGAGGACAAAGGCAACCTCGCGGAAGTGTAACGAGGAACCAATACCCATATGCAAAACCAACTGAACCTGGAAGGCGTCGAGCGACAGGCGCTTAAGGAATATACCGAGAAGGCGTACCTCGACTACTCAATGTATGTCATTTTGGACCGTGCCTTGCCGCAAATCGGGGACGGACTCAAACCTGTGCAGCGACGCATCATCTACGCGATGAGCGAGCTCGGCTTATCTGCCGGACAAAAACACAAGAAGTCCGCACGTACTGTCGGTGACGTCATCGGTAAGTTTCATCCACACGGCGATTCCGCCTGTTACGAGGCTATGGTCCTGATGGCGCAGGACTTTTCGTATCGGCACCCAATTGTCGACGGGCAGGGTAACTGGGGATCGACCGACGATCCCAAGTCTTTCGCCGCGATGCGTTACACCGAATCGCGGCTGCGCCCCTATGCGAAATCGTTGCTTGCCGAACTGGCGCACGGCACCGTTGACTGGCTGCCGAATTTTGATGGCACGATGGAAGAGCCAGCGGTACTGCCGGCGCGGTTGCCGAACCTGTTGCTTAACGGCACAACGGGAATCGCCGTGGGTATGTCGACGGATGTCCCGCCGCACAACTTGCCAGAAGTGGCCAGTGCCCTTGTACACCTGATCGATAACCCGAAGGCGACGGTCGCCCAGCTAATGAAGCATATCAAGGGGCCGGATTTTCCGACCGGGGGTGAGCTGGTGTCTCCGCGGGGAGATATCAAACAGATTTACTCGACCGGTGGCGGCACGCTGCGGCTGCGTGCCTCATATCGCATGGAAGACGGCGATATCGTCGTTGATTCGCTGCCCCACCAGATTTCGGGGAGCAAGATTCTCGAACAGATTGCGACACAAATGCGGAACAAGAAGCTGCCGCTGGTTGACGATCTGCGAGACGAATCCGACCACGAGGAACCCATTCGCCTGGTTATTTCACCCAAGTCCAGGCGGGTCGACGTCGACGAGCTGATGTCACACCTGTTTTCCACGACGTCACTTGAACGCACGGTTCGCGTCAACATGAATATCGTTGCGCTGGACGGTCGACCGCGCACGTTTAACCTGGTCGGCATTCTTGGCGAGTGGCTGAAGTTCAGGAAGGAGACCGTCAAGCGTCGCCTGAAACACCGCCTCCAGATCGTGCTCGATCGCTTGCATATCCTCGATGGCTTGCTGGTTGCGTACCTGAATATAGATGCAGTCATCAAGATTATTCGTACCGAAGACAAGCCTAAACCGGTACTGATGAAGAAGTTCAAGCTCAGCGATCTGCAGGCCGAATCTATCCTCAATCTGCGCCTGCGAAACTTAGCGAAACTCGAAGAGATGAAGATCACCGGCGAGCAGAAGGAATTGAATGAAGAGCGGTCGACGCTCGAGAAAACGTTGAAGAGTGCAGCGCGATTGAAGAGCCTGATAAAGAGCGAAATACTCGAGGACGCGGAGAACTACGGCGATTCGCGCAGAACCACAATAGTTGAGCGCGAAGCGGCACAGGCACTGGACGAGTCACAACTAGTCGCCAGCGAGCCGGTAACCGTAGTCTTGTCGAGACGTGGCTGGGCCCGCGCTGCCAAAGGGCACGATATTGACGCGCTTGCACTCAACTACAAATCCGGCGACGGATTTCTTGCCGCGGCCCAGGGAAAAAGTAACCAGCTTGCCATGTTCATCGACAGCACCGGTCGAGTCTATAGCGCTCTTGCACAGACACTGCCATCTGCTCGCGGCCAGGGCGATCCGCTCTCTAGTCTTTTCAAGCCGCCGGATGGTGCAGAATTCTGCGGCGCAATGATCGGCGAAACGGACGATCGTTACCTGCTCGCCAGTGATGCGGGCTACGGATTTGTCGCAACGCTCGAGGATCTCGTTTCTCGTAACAAGGCTGGAAAGTCAATATTGCGCGTTCCGGCCGGCGGCAAGGCAATCGTGCCTGCATTCGTGCCGCGAGACTGCGAATGCCTGATTGCCGCAGTGTCATCGATAGGACGCCTGCTTTGTTTCGAGATGGAGGAGTTGCCGGAACTGGCCAGAGGCAAGGGCAACAAACTGATTAACATCCCTGCTAACAAATACAAGGCAGGTGACGAACAGCTGGTCGCTGCTACCGTGATTCCGGAAGAGGCAAGCCTGCAGGTGCACACGGGCACGCGTACGATGACGTTGAAATGGGATGACCTGGACAACTACTATGGTGATCGTGCGTTGCGCGGCAGCATGCTGCCGAAAGGCTGGCGCAAGGTAGAACGCCTGGTTGCTGTAGACTTACCGGAATAAAAAAGTCAGGGCCCGTACAGGCCCTGACCCATGGCGTTGGCAAATACTATTTGCGATCTTTCTTCGTGTCGACCTTGCCGGACTCAACTTGCATTTCAACCGTAATGTCGCTGCCTGCGGCAGAAAGTTCAATCGTGGTTGCCGAAGTTTCTTCCGCAGCAAGCTCGTCGTTTTCGGCCAGCAACGATGTCGGCAAATTGGTAGACAATTCGGCAGTCTGATCCGGATTGCTTACTTCCGGAATGATCGCAGCCACCGCATCAGTGGTGTCCGATGTTTCCATCTCCTGAGTTTTCTCGATTGCCGGCATTTCGTTGGTAGGCTCCAACGGCTGCATTTCTGATGTCAGGTCTTCGTCTTCCTGCATTCTCGCGGCCAGTTCCAGCGCAGCTTTTTCCACCTCGATGTTGAGCGCCTGCGTTGCCGTCAGCTCGTCCTCATAATCCTGCTCGAGAACCTGGTAGTCGATTTCCTTACTGAGCGTGTAACCACCGTCGTCGTCAATCTCGGTT
The DNA here is from genome assembly GCA_051007895.1 of Woeseiaceae bacterium. Lineage (GTDB taxonomy): Bacteria > Pseudomonadota > Gammaproteobacteria > Steroidobacterales > Woeseiaceae > SZUA-117. Next base: position 10,812 of record JBPCYD010000005.1, on the reverse strand, counting down.
ATTGTGTCGACCTGGATCGCCTGAAGGTCTTTTGCGGTATCGTCATCGTCACCCAACGCTTGCTTGGTGGCGTCAACGATCATCGACATGTCGTATTCTTCGCCGTTATCTTCCGGCGGAACTTCCTCGTCAAGTATCGTGCTGACATCCGAGCGATGACTTGGTGGAATGACATCCGTCGATGAATCCTCCGCTGGCACGGCTGTAGATTCTGCCGTAATTTCCAGGTCGACATCGCTGATCGCATCACCCACTGACATGAATCCGTAGTCTTCCGCGACATCGATTTCGGCGGCGTTATGAAGTCCGGTGCCGGCCTCAAGATCGGCATCCAGCGAGATTGCCTGCGAATTCACGGCATCTTCAAAGTTGTAGTCGACGTCTTCAATGATTCGTGTTTTTTGCGTTGGGTCGTCATCAACTCGCCGCCCGGCAATGTCAACGGAGCCGGCGCCAAACAAGCCGAATCGTTCCCGCAGCGTTCGACCGAACAACAAAAGACCAAGAATCAGCGTCAGGCCTGCTCCGCCCAGCCACATCAGCCACTCCCAGGCACCACTGGTACCGGCAGAGTCTGCGGTTGGCGCACCGACAGCGGGTACTACACGGACTGCCGTGTCGTCTTCGATGATAGTGTCCGGAATAATGGTTACGGGACTGTCCGTCTGCGTAGGTGCAGGCAAGGCGACGTCCGGTTGCAACGCGTCTGCCCCTTCTGTCGCCGGTACAGTCGCCTCGATGCTGCCGTCGCTCGTGTCGACAACGACCGATGCTCCCGGCATGTCAATACTTGGGGTCTCAGCGGCCGATGTGGGCTCCTGGACGACTGGCGCGATCGAATCCGGCGTGCCATTAGTGATCGTAGCGGATGCTTCCGCGGCGTTGCTCGATGCGGCCGGTTCCGCAGGCACTGACGTTGCAGTCGTTGCCAGCGCCTCACTGGAGGCGACGGCCGCGGACGGATTTAGGCTGGCGGCTGTCGGTGCGTTGCCAACCAACGCAGGTATCTGCAGGGTCTTACCTGCGATAAGGCGGTTGACATCATTGTTGATGAATGCACCTGGATTCGCTTCGAAAATAGCGTTTACCGCGGGCCACATGCTCAAGTCGCGATCTTCAATTCGTGCGACGATAGTCGAAACCGTATCGCCGGGCTGGACGAGGTACTCGGAGCTGGCGCTGATCGGCGACGTGTCCGCTACCGGTCTGGATACAACAGGCACCGACCTGTCAGCCGTAACAGCGGGTGTGGATTGCGTGACAACCGGCCGTTGTGTAGCGGCAGCGGGCTGCTGTGCAATCGGGCGAACCGCGCTTGAGCGGGCTGCCTGTTCGACAAACGACGGGTTGGCAGGATCGATCATAAACGTATATTCGCGCAACAGGTGCGGCGTGTAGGGGCAATCCACTGCAAGTTGCATACTGAGGATTGGTTCCCTAACGGGCGTATTTCCGGACACGATGATTGCACTGTCGGTGACGGATATACGCGCCTGGTCGAGCACCGGCATACCGTTTCCCGAACCGCCTGGACGAAGGAAAATGCAGTAGTTGGAGAGCTGCTCATTCGGGTTCAGCGCGTAGGCAATGCTGGCACGCAGCGGTTGGCCTAATGCTGAATTTACGCGAAGTTCACCGAGTTCGAGCGCTGCCGCTGGCGTGACTCCAAGACCGCAGGCGCCGCCTACAGCGACAATAGCCGGCAAAAGCTGCATCGAATTACGTCGGGGTTGTTTGTTCTTCTCTTGTATTTTCGTCATGGCACTCACAGATTCCTTCCTCGTGAATATCGGGCATTGCAAACGCTTAAATCAGCGTGGCGACGTCTCTGTCGCACTATTGGGCCAAGACTTTGCAGGTTAGGGACCGGGCCGGATTGTGTAAACAGACCCTCTCTACGTTTTTGGAAATCGTAGTGCCAACGCCGTTTTGTCCGCTAAAACTGTGATCGGGATCACAAGAGTCGGCATGATCCGCTTAACCGAAAAACGGCATTTCGATTTGCCTGAATCTGGATCTGCGCTATTTGGAGCCTATTGCCTCCAGGGTCGTTTGTACGACGTTCGCTGGTTCCTGCAGAACTACCTCTGGCTCGTGAACATAATGTCCCTGCATAAAATGCACGCCCAGCTGGAATAGAACGGCCATGGCATTCGCATTTTCAACTCGTTCCGCTATCGTCTCGACGTTGCGCTGCGACGCCGCTGTCGCTAGATGTCTGACAGCATCCTGCAATTCCGTATCTGTCATAAGGGAATGCATCAGCTCGCCATTGATTTTGATGTAGCTGGGCTGAAGGATGTCGAGTATCTGGAATCGATTCTTGTCAACGCCATAGTGTTCCAGGGCGAAATTGATGTTGGCTGCCCGAAATTCATCCGCCTTGATTTTTGTTTCCTTGATGTATTTTGCGGCTTCCTGCTCCGGTATTTGTACACAGAGGAACGACGGGTGCAGCCCGTTATTCTCAAGTTCCGTAAGCATCCATTCGACGAGGCTGTTGTCCTGCATCGATTGCCGAGACAGCCGTATGAATATTTTCTCGGCGTCATTTTCCTTACAGAAGTCTATTGACGAGGTGATGATCCAGCGATCGATCAACTTCATCAGGTTATTGCGTTCGGCGGCTGGCAGAAACTCTGATGGCAACACTGCATTCCCCTGTTCGTCAATCATGCGTACCAGCATGTCGAACATCCGGGTGGAATCACTGCGCAATCCTGCGATTGGTAGCTGCGCGAGGCGAAAACGGTTTTCTGCCAATGCAGCGTTGATGCGTTTCACCCAGATTTCGTCGTAACGTCGCAGGCGGGTATCGACATCGGTGGATTCGCTAAGGTGGACCGCGTTGCCACCTGAATTTTTGCCTTGATCGTGCGCCTCGGCTGCCGCGGACACGATCTCCTCGAGACTGGAATAGACGCCGCTTACACCGACGACGCCGACGGTACAGGTCAGCCGAATTTCCTGGTCCCCGATGCGGAATACGTGATTCTTGATGTGGTCAACGAGCTGCTGGCCCCAGACTTCGGCATCGCGCTCGTTGCCACGTTCAAGCAATGACATGATGACAGTTCCTTCGAAACGGCCGGCAACATCTCGCGGATGCATCCGTTTTCGTACTTCCTCTGCGAACTGGGCAAGGACCTCCTCGGTTTCCAATATGCCGACGGTCTCCTTAATCTCGGAGAAATCGTCAGGCTTCACGTAAACCAGCGCGTGCAGTCCGGATTTCGGTTTTCGCTTCAATCGTTTGACAATTCGTTCAAGGAATTGAGATCGATGAAAAAACAGCGTCGTGGGATCGCGTTTTAGTGCTTCGTGAACGAGTTTGGTAGGTTCTTCAGCGACGGCAATCGGTGCACTGATGCGAATCTGCACGTACGGGCCGTCATCGAACTCGGTCAACTGGAATTCGACTTCCAGGTCGGTATTGGGGCCATCATTGATGCGCGACTGTGCCTGCAGTTTTTCGTCTTTCTGCCATTTTCCCTGGGAGGTCGCAATTAAAGCGCCCTTTACGGCGGCATGGCTTTCGACAATGAAGTTGTCCATCAACGGCATGCCCACGACATTGTCTGCGTCGCGCACTGCGAAGAGATCCAGCCAGGCCCGATTGACCTCGGTAATAATCCCTTCCTGCGTATAAGCAATCGCAGTGCTCGAGTTCTGCATATAGTCCTGCAATTGCCGGCGATATTCGGTTGCAGAATTCAGGGTCGAGTTGAGCGCTCGCTCGACACGGAAGGCGCGTAGTTCTCTTTCGACCACCGCCTGCAGCCGCGGCTTCTGCTTGATGGAAACAAGGTCGCTGGCGCCGTCCTTCATCGCCTGGAGAATGATTTGCTCGTCCGCGGCATCGCGCAGGACAATGACGGGCACTTCGGGATGATAGACATCCTTTTGGCCGACGACCTGCTTGATTGAATCCGGATAATCATTGACGTTCAGAATGATCAGCTCGACGCGCCGCTCACTGAGAATGTCGTCGAACAGCGCCGGGTTTTTAATCCAATGGCAGTGCGCCGCGTGGCCGGCGTCACGGAGGCTTGAATTTACCAGCTGGGTGTCGTCCTGGTTAGCGGACAAAACAGCAATCGTGATACTGTGCTTCTTAGTCAATTCGCGAGCCCTTAAGTCCTTTTGAATGGCGGCGCCAAGACATAATGTCAATTGGAAACCAGTCTATACAGAACCCATTAGCGAGTCCCTGACGCCATGTCAAAACCGTGACGGATATCAATAAATAAGGGCATTCGAGGCGTCCTGTTCGACGCTTACGACGGCCGGGACTGCTGGATTGAGAGCGAATTTCCGAGCTTGACCAGGAGTGCTTATCCTGAGAGGCATTCACGGGTATTATGGCGTCCGCCGCCGTTGTTATTTATTGCGGCTCAATGCAGTCAACTTTATCGCCAAACCAGATGCTGGCGTCGGAATCAAATAATGGCCAACTACAACACCAGCGAATTTCGATCGGGATTACGCATAATTATCGATGGCGATCCGTGCATTATCGTGGAAAACGAATTTGTCAAACCTGGCAAAGGGCAGGCATTTAACCGGGTACGCATCAAAAACCTGAAAACAGGCAAAGTTGTCGACAAGACGTTCAAATCGGGAGAAAGCGTCGAAGCGGCAGACGTGATGGATACCGATATGCAGTATCTGTATGCGGATGGTGAGTTTTGGCATTTCATGGTTGCGGATACATTCGAGCAGTATGCAGCCGACGAGAAAGCGGTCGGAGACGCCAGAAAATGGCTCACCGAGCAGGACATCTGTCAGATAACGTTGTGGAACAACGAGCCGATAATTGTACTGGCACCCAATTTCGTAGAACTCGCCATAAGCGAAACTGATCCGGGCGTCCGGGGAGATACGGCAAGCGGTGGCGTCAAGCCGGCGACCCTGACGACAGGTGCGGTTGTGCGTGTGCCATTGTTCGTTGAGCAGGGAGAGGTTATCAAGGTGGATACCCGCTCGGCGGAGTACGTTTCGCGGGTCAAATGAACTCTGTAAGATCCGGGCTGATGGCGCAGAGGCGCTGAACGAATCGCCCACAGAGCCGCTCGATTCCTTGCTGATCAAGGCTGGAAAAGCGTGCTTCTAACGGGCTGTCGATATCAAGAACAGCGAAAACCTGATCTTGGTTTTGAAGCGGTACTACCAACTCCGATTTCGATTGCGGGTCGCATGCAATGTGACCGTCGAATGCTTGCACATTGTCCACGCGCAGCGTCTTGGCATTCTGCGCTGCCGTACCGCAGACGCCTTGGCCCAAGGGAATGTGCACACAGGCAGGCAAACCCTGGAAGGGTCCGAGAACGAGCGCGTCACCCCTGACGACATAAACTCCCAGCCAGTTGATGCGCGGGATTTCGGCGTACAGTAGTGCTACGAAATTGGCACTCAGGGCGAGCCGATCGACATCACCTTCGAGCAGCGCAACGAGTTGTTTTTCGAGCAATTCAAAGTTAACTGTCATGCTTAACGGCCCGGAGTGAATGCCGTCACATCGTGAATGTCATCGGTATTGCAGGCAATCATCAGCAGTCGATCGAGACCGATCGCCACGCCGGCACAAGGCGGAATTCCGTAATCCAGAGCGGCGATAAAATTTTCGTCAATATCATACATGGCCAGGTTCTTTTCCCTGCGTATGATTTGGTCATTCTGAAATCGTTCCTTTTGTTCGCCAGCGTCTGTCAGCTCTACAAATCCGTTGGCGAGCTCCAGTCTGCCGAAATATATTTCAAATCGATCGGCAAATGCAGGGTTATCCGGGCACCGTCGCGCAAGCGCAGCCTGACTGGCCGGGTAGTGATGCACCACGGTCAGTCTTTTTTCGTCAAAGGTAGGCGCAACGCCGGTGGCCATCGCCAGGTCGAGCCAGGCGTCCCGATCATTGCCAAGCACGTCGACGAGGTTGTCATCTGTGTCAAGTTTGGCGGCGATCGATCCGATGCTTGCAGAGAGTGGATCGATACCGAGGGCGTCTTCGAATGCAGTCGTGTAACGGACTGATACAGCAAGCTTCGCATCCACTCGGTCGGCCAGCATATCCGCGACAAAATCGACCGACTCTCTTATCATTTCTTCGAGGCCGAAGCCCAGCCGATACCATTCGGCCATCGTAAACTCCGGCAGGTGAAACCGGCCGGATTCGCGATCCCGAAAGACCCGAGCTACCTGGTAGATATCCGGATAGCCTGCCGCCAGCAGTCGCTTCATATGATATTCAGGTGAGGTACCCAGATAAACCGGCTGATCGGATACGGTCGCCCGAATACTGGCGATATTGGGATCCATGGTCGCTTGCGCTGCAAGTGCCGGTGTTTCGACTTCGAGCACTTTTCGTTCTGCAAAGAATTGACGTGCCCGTCGCAGCATGGCCGCACGGACGGTGGCGACCGCCGGCGACGAGTTCGGGCGCCAGGTCAATGCGGCGCCACGATGTGACCAAGGACTTCACCAACCTGGACAGTCGCGCCGGAATTGAGATCATCGAAGTTCATCGTCACGCCGGGCGGAAAAAGCAAAATGACAGTTGAACCCATGTTGAACCAGCCAAGTAAACCGCCTTTGTCAAACGTTATTGCCGATTCACCGTGTAGCAGTCCGATTTGTTCTACCACGCCGTTCTTTTTTGGTCGAATTTCCCCGGTCCATTGCGTGCTGATACTGCCGACATTCATTGCGCCTACAAATACGAGTACTGCTGGACCGGCGTCTGTGTGCAAGTGGCACACCAGGCGTTCATTCTGAACGAACAGTCCGGGAAGCGTTGTGACGGTCGCTTCATTGACGCTATAGAGATTGCCCGGTACATAGGAAATCTTGACAACGCGACCGGCAATTGGTGCATGCACGCGGTGATAATTGTAGGGAGCAAGATAAATCGTTGCGAAGCTCCCGTCCGCATAAGTGGCTGCGTCCTGCGTATCGGTTGCCAATAATTCTGCCAGTGAATAATCTATTCCCTTGGCCTGAAAAATCCGCTCATTGTGTATCACTCCGGCAGCGCTGATCGTGCCATCGACCGGAGATCCAATGGTGTCCCTGGCAGGATCGACTGGCCGCGCTCCGTTCGCCAGCTCCCTGGTAAAAAACGAATTGAATGAATCGAAATCACCGGGTACGGATTGCTTGACCTCATCCAGATTGACGTTATACGCCTTTACAAAAGCACGAATCAAAAAGTTTTTGACGCGTACAATGCGAACCCGCGCTATCTTGTTAACGATCAAGGTCAGCAAAATTTTTGGCAGAGCTCGTTGCAGGAGCACGAAAAGTTTTGCCGATAGTCTGGACATCGTCGCTGGTGGCTACCCGGTTATTGCGGAGGAATTCTGTCCTGCAGCTCCGAGCTAACGAGCAGCAGCTGGTCGCCGACCTGGACTTCCAAAGTGACGGGAGTTCCTGAAATCACGTTTGCAGCCGGTTGCATCAGCATGAGGTGCTTGCCTCCCGGCGAAAAAGACAGCGTCGATCTACCGGCAATGTCGATCGATTCGATTCGCCGCATTCGCGACACGCCATCATCCGTGGTTGTCTCGTGAATCTCGACTAAACCGAACTGCGGGCTACGTACCCCGATAATAGTCAACGTTTCGGCAGTATTATTATCGATATTGAAATAGGCAACGCTCGCATGGCTCGCAATTGCCGGGGCCAGTATGCGCACGTCGCTGATCGATACCTGTGGACCACTCTTTTCGGCGCAAGCGGCAAGTGCAAGCAGAACCGGAATCAACAGGCACCTTTTCAATTTGCACCCATTAATGTCGGGAGATCATGCACAAAATTTTCGACCGAGTGCGGTGCGCTAAAAGACGCGTGAATCTCAGCGTCGTCGTTTATCAACAGGACGACCGCGGAATGATCGACCGTGTAAGCACCGTTTTCAAGCGGTACCTTTTCAAAAAAGATGCCGGCAGTCGAAGTCAGTTTTCGCAATTCGTCCAGTTTCCCCGTAAGGCCGGAGACGCCTGGTCCGAAATGCCCGACGTAAGAGGCCATGATTTGCGGTGAATCCCTTTCCGGGTCGACCGTGATCAATATTATCTCGGGGATCCTGGCACCGCTTTCAACGAGTTTCTGCCGCGCAATAGATAGCTGCTGTAGCGTCGCCGGGCAAATGTCGGGGCAATGCGTAAAACCGAAAAAAACCAGGTGCCATTTGCCGTCAAGATTTTCGCGCCCGACTGATCGACCTGTATGGTCCATCAAATTAAAATCCGGCAATGGCATCGGTGTGGGCCAGACTGTCGCATACGCCGGTTGCACGTTGTTTTGCTGGAAGGTCTTGACCAGGAAATAGGTTCCTCCCGCAAATGCCACGACCACAAAAAATCCCGACAGTAATCTGCGCATGATATTCATCGTGGCGGCATTCTAACTCAGTCGCGCAAAAAGAAGTTGTGATTGTATTGGTCGCGACGCGTAGAATTACGCGGGTCAGAAATCGTGCCGACCACGTAGCAATCCCACCGTCCATGCCATCTTTCGCCACACCCTCAAACGTCGCTGAATTGGTTCAGCAGATTGCCGGCCAATTCCAGGCGTCAGACCTGGTTTATGGGCACGGCACGGACAATGCGCTGGATGAGGCAGCCTACCTGGTGTTTGCGGTAATGCATCTTGATCACTCAGCTGCGACCGAAGCGTATCAGTGCCCGGTTTCAACGGACAGCGTTGTGCTTGTACAAACGCTGGCCGAGCGCCGAATTCGCGAGCGAATACCGGTTGCCTACCTGGTCGAGCGGGCATGGTTTGCAGGACTGGAATTTTTTGTTGATGCAAGAGTCCTGGTGCCACGATCGCCGATCGCAGCGTTAATCCAGTCCCGGTTCGAACCCTGGATAGACGCCGATCGTGTAATTCGGATACTGGATCTGGGTACCGGCAGTGGCTGCATTGCGATTGCGTCGGCGCTCGCATTTCCCGAGGCTCGCGTCGATGCGCTGGATATCTCTCCCGGCGCGCTCGAGGTGGCCGCAATAAACGCCGAGCGCCACGGTGTGAGCGGGCGTGTGCAGTTGCTGCAGTCTGATTTCTTCACGGCGCTGAAACGTGTCGGAGAGGACTTTTGTTACGACGTCATTATCAGCAATCCGCCCTATGTTGATGCCGTTGACATGGCTGCGTTGGCGCCGGAGTACCGCCATGAACCGACACTCGGCCTGGCCTCCGGGCAGGATGGTCTGGATTCAACCATAGCGATCCTGCATGATGCATGCCGATTCCTCGCCGATAACGGTATTCTTATAGTAGAAGTCGGCAATAGTCAGCCCGCGCTGGAGCAACGATTTCCAGACGTGGGCTTCATATGGCTGGACTTCGACAGCGGCGGTCAGGGCGTATTTGTGCTGGATAAGGATGAACTTGAGCGCCATCACGAGAAATTTAAGAGCAATTAGTTAATGTCGGGAAACAGTTTCGGTCGCCTATTTACGCTGACGACTTTTGGGGAGTCCCACGGGCCAGCCATGGGTTGTGTGGTGGATGGATGCCCGCCGGGGATGTCGCTGTGCGAGTCCGACATACAGGAAGACCTTGATCGACGCCGGCCGGGAAGATCACGTCACACAACGCAACGTCAGGAGCCAGACCAGGTAAAAATCATGTCTGGTGTGTTCGAGGGCCAGACTACCGGCACGCCGATTGGGCTCCTTATCGAGAACGTAGACCAGCGTTCCAGGGATTACAGCGATATCAAGGATAAGTTTCGACCGGGTCATGCGGATTACACCTATCAGCAGAAGTACGGCATTCGGGATTATCGGGGCGGTGGCCGATCGTCTGCGCGCGAGACCAGCATGCGGGTGGCCGCAGGCGCCATTGCCAAAAAATACCTACACGAGCGTTTAGGGCTTCGAGTCCGCGGTTTCGTTTCTCAGCTCGGGCCACTGCAACTCGTGGCAACCGATTTGGACGCCGTGAACACGAACCCGTTTTTTTGCGCGGATCCTGCTCGCATTCCTGAGCTTGACGACTTTATGGATGAACTCCGTGCACAGGGTGATTCTATCGGCGCCAAAATAAGCATTCTTGCGACTGGCGTACCGCCCGGTCTCGGTGAACCGGTGTTTGACAAACTCGAGGCTGACCTGGCGCACGGTCTGATGAGCATCAACGCGGTGAAGGGCGTTGAACTCGGAGCTGGCTTTGCTGCGGTTAAGCAACGGGGCAGTGAGCACAGGGATGAAATCGGCGAAGACGGCTTCGCCAAAAACGATGCGGGTGGCACCCTGGGCGGCATATCCTCAGGTCAGGACATTCTCGCCAGTATTGCGCTGAAGCCGACATCCAGCATCTCGAAGCCCGGCGCGACTATTGACACCGCTGGAAAAGCGTCTGAAATCGTCACCACCGGTCGTCACGATCCGTGCGTCGGTCTGCGCGCCACACCCATCGCGGAAGCAATGGTTGCACTGGTATTGATGGATCATTATCTGCGCCACCGTGCACAGAATGCTGACGTCGACTCTGCGACACCCGTTGTTACCGCCTGACCAAACCCTGTTTTAGACTAATTCAGAGTAAAGAATCATATGTCAGAATCCCATGATATAGCAGTGGTCGGGGCAACCGGTATTGTCGGTGAGGCGCTGCTTGATGTTCTCACGCAACGGAAGTTTCCGATTGGCAAGATCTACGCCCTGGCCAGTTCCCGTTCAGTTGGCAAGCAGGTAGATTTTGGTAACCGCGGCCTGACGGTCCAGGATATTGCTGACTTCGATTTTTCGCAGGCACAGATAGGCCTGTTTTCGGCAGGTGCCTCAGTATCCGAAGTTTATGCGCCAATCG
>JBPCYD010000004.1:0-39542 GCA_051007895.1 Woeseiaceae bacterium | reverse complement strand
TGCCGGTCGGGTGATGTACCCACTGCCAGATTTGTGCGCGAGAAATCTCCGCTGTCGCCGCGTCCTCCATCAGATGATTAATGGGCACACAGCCGTTGCCGCCGAGCCACGCGGCCAGGTACTGCACGGCAACGCTGATGTTATCTCTCAGGCCACTTTCCGTGATTTTGCCTTTCGGCACCTGCAGCAGGTCGGCCGCGCCAATCTGCACATCATCGCGAAGACGGTGAACCTGGTTCAGGCCCGGCATGCCGGCATCAAATATTTCCTGGGCCAGCGGCACTAATCCTGGATGCGCTACCCAGGTGCCATCGTGCCCGTCGTCGACCTCGCGTTCCTTGTCTGCCCGAACTTTGGCCATCGCCACCTCATTGGCGTCCGGGTCACCCTTGATGGGAATCTGCGCCGCCATGCCGCCAATGGCAAGCGCTCCGCGACGGTGGCAGGTCTTGATGACCAGTTGCGAATATGCCCGCAAAAAATGACTGGTCATGGTGACTTCCGCACGATCGGGCAACACAAACGCCGGGAAACGGCTGAATTTCTTGATGAAGCTGAATATGTAGTCCCAACGGCCACAGTTCATGCCGACGATATAGTCGCGCAACTCGTACAGAATCTCATCGATCTCAAATGCGGCGAGAATCGTTTCGATCAGCACAGTCACCTTTATAGCCCCCTCGGCGACCACGCCATATCGTTCGGCGAAGTGGAATACCTCGTTCCACAAGCGTGCCTCCGCGTGAGATTCCATTTTCGGCAGGTAGAAATACGGTCCCGTGCCGCGGTCCGATAGCGCGGCAGCGTTATGAAACAGGTACAGTCCAAAATCAACCAGTGCAGCCGGCACCGGAGCGCCATCACACAACAGGTTTTTTTCATAGAGATGCCACCCACGCGGGCGCACGATCAGCGTGGCCGTCTCGTCATTGAGGGCGTAATGCCTGTCGTTCGATTCGAGCGTAATCGTGCGAGCAACCGCATCACGCAAGTTGAGCTGCCCCTGCATTACGTTGCTCCAGGTCGGCGTCAGCGAGTCCTCACAATCGGCCATGAAAACGCGCGCACCGGAATTGAGCGCATTGATAATCATTTTTCGGTCGGTCGGCCCGGTTATTTCGACGCGTCGGTCCAGCAAATCATGGGGAATTGAACACACCCGCCATTCAGCATCGCGCGTGTCGCGGGTTTCGTTCAGGAAATCCGGCCGCTCGCCCGAGTCGATCAGTTGCTGGCGCTTTGTTCGCTGCAGCAAAAGAGTTTCCACTCGTCCACCAAACTCACGAGCGAGTGCGGCGATGAACGCCAAAGCGTCGTCCGTCAGGATCGAATCGAAATCTGGCAGTGCTTCGGTAGATATTTCGATTAAATTTTTATTCATTTTTTTCAATATTTTATAATATTTAATTAATGTTAAATCTATATTCAGCAGTCAAACGCATCGGCGGATAGAACAGGGCTTTGTCAGTGGCAGCAACAGTCATCCGCGCCATTTTCCCTGCTATGCTCCGGCACATTGTGCCCCTGATCCTGCTTAACAAACCGAATCGCGTTTTGTGTCAGTTCCGGGATACCGAGCGACGCTCAACCCTCGCTGACTTTGTCGTCACCCCGGCAGTCTACCCTGCTGGCAGACTGGACTACGATAGTGAAGGACTGCTGCTACTGACCGACGACGGTCGACTCCAGGCGCATATAAGCCAGCCACGATCAAAATTGCTCAAACGCTACTGGGTCGAGGTTGAAGGGGAAGCAAATGCCGAACAGTTACAAAAGCTTGGCGCCGGCGTCAGCCTGAAGGACGGCGCAGCGAAAGCAATCGAGGCGCACATCGTGAGTGCGCCTGCAGGTCTTTGGTCGCGTGAGCCACCGATTCGCCGGCGCAAAAACATCCCAACCAGCTGGCTCGATCTCGCCATTGCTGAGGGCAGAAACCGCCAGGTGCGGCGTATGACGGCAGCCGTCGATTTGCCTACGCTTAGGCTCATACGTCATGCGATTGGCCCGTGGAGCATCGACTCGTTGAAACCGGGAGAGACGCGAATGATCGAGAACGCAGACGCCTGGCGACAACTGCAGCGCTAACGCCTTTTGGTATCGAGCTTGCCGTTAGTTTTCGATAGACCAGCGATTGTCATCGCAACCTCCATCGCCTGTTCGTAGTTCAAACGGGGATCCACCGACGATTTATAGGCTCGTGCAAGATCTCCATCCGTGAGCCCCCTGGCACCGCCTGTGCACTCCGTGACATTGTCACCCGTAAGTTCAAGGTGTACGCCCCCCAGGTAACTGCCCATCTGCTCGTGCACGTCAAATGCAGACCGTAGCTCGGATACGATATTGTCGAACCTGCGCGTCTTCGTCCCATCGGCGGTACTTTCGGTATTGCCATGCATCGGATCGCAAATCCAGAGCACGGGAGAGCCCGTCTCCCGGACGGCCTTAATCAACGCCGGCAGGCCTTCCTTGATCGATTTTGCGCCAAATCGGTGAATAAGGCTGATGCGCCCCGGTTCGTTGTTTGGGTTCAACACCCGAATAAGGTTTTGCAACCATTCCTCGGTCATACCCGGACCGATTTTGATGCCCATCGGATTGCTGATCCCACGAAAATAATCGACATGAGCCCCGTCAAGCTGCGCCGTACGCATACCGATCCATGGGAAATGCGTCGTCAGGTCATACCAACGATTGCGGTGCTCGAGATAACGCGTCTGGGATTGCTCGTAACTCAGGTGCAATCCTTCGTGCGCGGCATAGATATCGGCTCTTTGCGTCTGATGAACCGCACGGCCCAGTACGGACTCGAGAAAGTCCAGCGAATCCGAAATCGAATGGACGATATCGCTGTAGCTACCGGCCATCTTGGAGTGTCCGACCCAGTCCAGATCCCAGTTTTCCGGATGATGCAAATCTGCGAATCCACCGTCGATTAGTGAGCGAACGAAATTCAGCGTCAGTGCGGCTCGTTCGTACCCCCGCAACATGAGCTGTGGGTCGGGAACTCGGTCGGCAGCCGTGAAAGCGTTTCGATTGACCAGGTCGCCGCGAAAACTTGGCAGAGACTGCCCATCGCGTGTTTCGGTATCGGCAGAACGAGGCTTCGCGTACTGGCCGGCCATTCGCCCTACCCGCACCACCGGTTTCTTTAAGCCGTACAGCATTACAACGCTCATTTGCAGCAAGATTTTCAGCTTCGAAACGATGTCCTCGGATGTACAATCATCGAAGCTTTCTGCACAATCACCGCCTTGCAGGACGAACGCCTCACCCCGCTGAGCCTTCGCGATATGCTCCTTGAGCGCTTCGACTTCCCAAGAGGTCACCAGGGGCGGCAGTTTGCTGAGATCGGCGATGGCCTTCTCGAGCACGACTTTGTCTGGATAGTTGGGCTGCTGCTGGGCGGAATGCGCTTGCCAGCTCGCTGGGTGCCAATCATTTTTTGCTACTGAACGAGTCACAGGAAACTTCCGAAATGCTGTAAATGGGGGGCTTTAGCGCTTTCGCGGACTATGCCCCATAGCCCGAACTTACGCAAAAGTTTCACTGGCAATCAGATGCTTACGCATTATGTTTGAGATCCGGTGACGTTCCGGGTTGGGCACTATCGATAACACGGGCCAGGATTCAGGCAGCGTACGCAAATTCGCTCTGGCAAGGCGGCTTCCGGATTGGCACAATGCGCGCCTGCCGCAGAAAGGGGCGCCACACCCGCCACTGCGAACACTACTAAATCCCGGGGACTACCATGCAAGACATACTCGACAAGCTCGGACTGAGCGAAACCAATCCTGGCACCTGGCTTGGCGCCGAATCACTGGAGGACCACTCGGCCGGGTTTATTGAGTCAGTGAATCCGTCGACTGGCGAAGTCATCGCCAGCGTTCGCACGTCCACCGAGGCCGAGTATGAGCAGGTTATAAAGAGTGCCCGAAAGTCATTCCTGGAGTGGCGCAAGATCACAGCACCCGCACGCGGCGACGCCATACGGCGCGTCGGCAACGCGCTGCGGGAACACAAGGACGCACTGGGAAGCCTGGTCAGCCTGGAGATGGGGAAAATCAAAGCAGAGGGCGATGGCGAGGTTCAGGAAATGATCGACATCTGCGATTTCGCGGTCGGGCAGTCACGCATGCTTTATGGCAACTCCATGCATTCAGAACGACCGAATCACCGCATGTATGAGCAATGGCATCCGCTCGGCGTAGTAGGCACGATTACTGCGTTCAATTTTCCGGTCGCAGTCTGGTCGTGGAACGCCTGCATCGCCGCCATTTGCGGCAACGTCAATATCTGGAAACCGTCGCCGAAGACGCCACTCTGCAGCATCGCCGTGCAGAAGATTTGTAACCAGGCATTGGCGGATGCGGGCTTGCCCGAGATTTTCTACGTATTCAATGACGCCGACAACGCCCTCGCAGCGAAGTTTGTTGACGACAAACGGGTCGACCTGGTTTCGTTCACCGGGTCGTGTGCGGTAGGAAGACAAGTCGGCGAACGGGTCGCCTCACGTATGGGCAAATGGTTGCTGGAACTGGGCGGCAACAATGCAATTATAGTCGATGAATATGCAAACCTGGATATCGCCGTTCCCGGCATCGTGTTTGGCTCGGTCGGAACAGCGGGCCAGCGTTGCACGACGACGCGACGCATTATCTGCCATGAGTCCCGAGTGGACGAGCTTAGGAAACGACTCGTTGGCGCTTACGAACAGGTCAGGATCGGCGATCCGCTCGATCCGGATACGCTCATGGGTCCACTGATTGATGCGGCGTCAATTGAGCGCGTCGAAGCAGCAATAGCCGCTGTCAAAAAAGCCGGTGGCGAGATCCTGTGCGGGGGCGAACGTGTAGACCGGGCCGGAAATTTCATTTCGCCTGCGATTGCAACAGCACAAAACGAGTGGGATATCGTGCAATCGGAAACATTCGGCCCGATACTCTACATCCTGACTTACCGGGAACTCGATGAAGCAATCACAATGCAGAACGGGGTTGTGCAGGGCCTTTCGTCTGCGATATTCACGGACAATTTGCAGCACGCCGAGTATTTCCTGTCTAACGCAGGCTCGGACTGCGGAATTGCAAACGTAAATATTGGCACATCGGGTGCCGAAATCGGCGGTGCTTTTGGTGGCGAAAAGGAAACAGGCGGCGGCCGGGAAGCCGGCTCGGATTCATGGAAGGCTTACATGCGCCGACAGACGAACACGATTAACTATGGCAAGGACCTGCCGTTGGCACAGGGCATCAGCTTCGATATCTGATTGCGTCAACCTTTCTCAAAACGATTCTCGGCGCGGTTCTTCCTGACGGAACCCGCCGCGAATACCTGCCCGCTCATTGCAATGTAGACACCCGGCGCCGCTGTTTGTGCAGCAGCTACCGCCATGCCAACGTTGAAAATCGCATCCGTTGTTCTAAATCGTGCAGGACTCAGTGCGCCTGTCAGCACAATGGTCTTGCCAGGCGATGGGTTTAACATGTCGGCAGTCTCTACCATGGTATCCGTACCATGACTGATGACATACCTGGTGGCATCATCCGCTTCGATAAATTCTTTTAGTTGCTGCCGGTCAGCGTCGGTCAATTCCAGGCTGTCCTTGCGAAACATCGGAACGACCTCATAGTCGAAATTCACAAGCCCATCCGCAAGAATTGCATCAATCGGTGACTCGCCAATCTCGTACTGACTCAGGTCGTCAAAGTAAACCTTGTCGATTGTGCCCCCGGTTGTGATGAAACGAATGAACATTGTGGCTCTCTGTGGTCCAAAAAGCAGAGCATGCCACTTAAACAGGTTTCCACAAACCCTGCCAACTTTAGACCCTCAGGGGATTCCGGCCCTGTTATGATGAAGCCTATGCAGAGAAACGCAGTTAAGAAGTTAAAATGGTGGCTATTGCTGACATTTGCAGCCTGCATGTCGGCGACTACCTACGCCCGGGCGGACGGCACCGCAATCGTGCTTGACCTGGAAGGGGCGCTTGGCGTCGCGACCGCAGAATACGTTATCGACGGCATCGAGCAGGCCGCACAGCAAAATGCCAGTGTGATTATTATTCGCATGGATACACCGGGCGGTCTGGTCTCGCCAATGCGCGATATCGTCCAGGCCATTCTGGCATCTGATATCCCGGTCGTTACCTACGTGGCGCCTGGTGGGGCTCGTGCAGACAGCGCAGGCACCTACATTTTGCTCGCAAGCCATGTCGCGGCAATGGCCCCAACTACACACCTGGGAGCGGCGACACCGGTGTCCCTGACTGGCGATGGCTTTTCTCCGGGTAAAGATGAGGACGCAGAACCTGCGGAAGACAAAACCGCCGATGAGGACAGCGACCTGTCGGACGACGATACCGCGGATGAGACGCCGGGTGACGGCGACGCCGATAGCGACGAAAGCGATTCCTCATCTGCCATGGAGCGCAAAGTACTGAACGATTCGATCGCTTATATTCGTGGTCTCGCTGAGGCACATGGCCGCAACGCGGACTGGGCTGAGGACGCAGTCCGCTATGCCGCCACACTGACAGCGACTGAGGCGCTGGAAAAAAACGTTATTGACCTGATTGCTGACAATCAGTCGGAATTACTGAGCGCCATTGACGGTCGTGAAGTCAAGGTCAATAACGAGGCATATACGATTGACACGGAAAACGTCGTCATCGAAAAGCTCGAACCAAATTGGCGTTTGAAAATTCTGAACACAATTGCCAGCCCCGAAATTGCAGTATTGCTACTGATGGTTGGGCTCTACGGCCTCTTATTCGAAGGTTACAATCCCGGCGCAATAATTCCAGGTGTCGCCGGTATTATTTGTCTGTTGCTGGCTGCGTATGCGCTACAGGTAATGCCCGTAAATTACGCGGGGCTTGCACTGATCATCGTCGGCGTTATCCTGATTATTGCCGAGGCATTTGCACCCAGTTTTGGCGCGCTGGGACTCGGCGGGATTGCAGCACTTATATTCGGTTCAATCATGATGTTTGACAGTGGCATACCTGGATTTGGAATTTCAGTTTCGTTTGTCGTTAGCATGGCGTTGGTCGCAGGAATATTCCTGTTCTGGCTCGTAACCATGCTGCTTAAACTTCGACGACGGGGCGCGGTCAGTGGGCGTGAGTCCATCATAGGCGGCAATGCGGTTGCCACAGAAGCATTCACCGGTCACGGCCATGTCTGGATCGACAGCGAGTCCTGGGCCGCAATAAGCGACGTACCGATTGCGAAAAACCAGCAGGTCATTGTTCGACAAATGAACGGCCTTGTACTCAAAGTAGAACCCGTTTCCGAAACTTCACCCCGCGACGGACAAACACAGTCCCCGTAATACAGAGCAGGTAATCGAAATGCCAACCGGAATCCTTATTGCCATCGCAGCAGTAGTGCTTGTGCTTTCACAGATGTTCAAGATTCTGAAAGAGTATGAACGTGGTGTAATTTTTACCCTCGGTCGCTTTTACAAAGTCAAAGGGCCCGGGCTCATAATCCTCGTTCCGTTTGTACAAACGATTGTCAAAGTCGATCTGCGAGTCATTGTAATGGACGTGCCAACACAGGACGTCATCTCACGCGATAACGTTTCTGTAAAAGTTAACGCCGTCATTTATTTTCGAATTGTAGACCCTGAGAAATCGGTGATACAGGTAGCGAACGTTTTCGAAGCAACCAGCCAGCTATCACAGACCACTTTACGCTCGGTCTTGGGACAACACGAGCTGGATGACATGCTCTCTGAACGCGAAAAGCTGAACAGTGATATTCAGGAGATTCTCGATCAGCGTACGGACAATTGGGGAATCAAAGTTGCAAACGTTGAGATCAAACATGTTGACCTGGACGAGAGCATGATTCGATCTATCGCGCAGCAGGCAGAAGCGGAACGCGCCAGGCGGGCGAAAGTCATTGCGGCAGAGGGCGAGCGGCAGGCAGCAGGCATATTGTCAGACGCTGCGAGAGAACTTTCCACGCAGAAACAGGCATTGCAACTCCGCTACCTACAAACGATGAAAGAGGTAGCTGGCGACAAGACCAACACAATAATCTTCCCGCTGCCGTTGGATCTGATCAAACCGCTGTTAGAAATGAAAGACGCGATCACAAAGGATTAACGGTTACTGAAACTTTCGCGCCGCCCAGCTCGGAATCCGAAATAGACACAGTGCCACCATACGAGGCGGCGATATCCGTCACCACCGCCAGGCCGATGCCCTGCCCCGGAGCGTTTTCGTCCAGGCGCATTCCCCGCTGCAGCAACTTGGCCCGGGCCTCTTCCGGTATTCCCGGACCGTCGTCTTCGACGACGATGCGCATGGCGCCGGATTCGACCGTTGCGCCGGACACCGGGCGAATCGTCAATCTGACCTTCGCGTTGCAGCATTTACAGGCGTTATCCAGGAGATTGCCAGCAAGCTCAAGAAAATCGCCACTCTCCCCCCTGAACTTGATGCCCTCCGCCAGATTAACGTCTATCGACAGATTTTTGTCGCCGTAAACCTTGTGGAGCCCGTCAACGAGTTTCTGTAATTCCTCGGCGATTGGCAACGCGATTACACCGAATTTCTTGCTGCGCGCCGCCGGAATTTTAAGCTGATAGCGAACAATGTCGTTCATTCGCTCGATTTGCGCCTCAATTTTTTCCGTCACCTCGCTGGATCGCTGCTCCGTGAGCACTGCACGAATGGCGGCAAGCGGGGTCTTGAGGCTGTGAGCCAGGTTATCCAGCGTGTTTCTGTAACGCTCCGAGCGCCCTCTTTCGCTTCCGATAAGAACGTTCATATTGCGGGCGACGCTGGACAGCTCGTCGGGAAAGTCAGCGGAGAGGGTTTGGCGCTTGCCCGCTTCAACGTCTGTGATCTCGGCTTCGATCTGACGCAAGGGTCGCAGCAATCCACGCATAACAATCGATATCGAAAACAGCATTATCAGCGCAACGGCACCGAACCAGGTAAATAGCTGCCGACGAAAGCTCGCCAGCTGCGCATTGAATGAGTCGAGACTTTGCGCAACGCTAAAGGTATATGGCTTCAGATCACCGTTAGCAAGCTCCCACTGCACATGCAGGCTGAGCGCCATGAGCGGCGTCCCGTCGTCCAGCTCGATTGTCGAAAAAGTGCGCTGTCCGGGTGCGGGTTGTGTCCCATAAGGTACGTAAATGCCGAGTGCCGAACGCGACGTCCAAACCGGAAAGTTCGTATCATCGGTCAATGCACCGTACAAGCCGGATCCGATGTTGGCGAATCTTGGCTCGCTCAGGTCGGGCGGCATCTCAAGCTCGCCACCCGCATTGGGTTCCGCGGCAGCAATGAGCGCCATGAGCTGGCCATCCAGAATATCCTCCTGTGCCTGCTCGCCTGCCTCCCGAAACGCCGAGTCCAGCACAACGATGGTCATGCCGAAAAAAAAGATAAGCAAGAGACTGACGGATATAAGGAGCCGGGCGCTAAGCGAAGAGACGGGACTCATTCAGTTTGATTTCTTTCCAGGGCAAATCGGTAACCGCGACCGCGGAGAGTTTCAATTGGCTTGAGCGAGTTTTCGGGATCCAGCTTTTTACGCAGCCGACCTATAAATACTTCGATCACGTTGCTGTCCCGCTCGAAATCCTGATCGTACAAGCGGTCAGTAAGATCCGATTTGGAAATGACCTCGCCGGCACGCATCATCAAGTGCTCGATGATTCTGTATTCGTAGCTGGTGAGCTCAATTATCGCGTCATTGACCTTGAGTTCCTGGCGCGACGTATCCAGCTCAACGGGACCCGCGCTCAGGACCGAGGTGGCCCATCCGCCGCTGCGCCGCAGAAGTGCGTTCACCCGCGCGGACACCTCTTCGTAATGAAATGGTTTTACGACATAGTCATCAGCGCCCGCATCCAGGCCATCGACTTTGTCCTGCCATCGGTCACGAGCCGTCAGAATGAGAATAGGATAGGTTTTGCCTTTCTCCCTGAGCTCACGGATAACTTCAAGGCCTGACATTTCCGGTAGGCCAAGATCGACGATGGCGAGATCGATGGGATATTCCAGCGCAAAATACAGGCCTTCTTTTCCATCTGCAGCCTGCTCAATGCCGAACCCGGCTTCGCTCAATTGGCGGCACAGTGATTCCCGTACCGTGTCATCATCTTCAATTACGAGCAATCGCATGTTTTGACTCCGCGGTCAGTTCCGATTACACCCGGCCACTCGCACCGTCTTGACTGTGCCGTCCGATGTCAGCACCTTGATAATGTGCGTCTCGCGATTGCCTCGGACAACGGTCTCCGCACTGACAATCTGCCCGTTGTACTGTCTTCGTACCTGCTGAACCGCCTGGCTCAGCGACACGCAACCACTTTGCAGTGTTCCCAGCCCAGGTTGCGGATCCTCGCCGTGAACAGCGACCTGCACCGGCACAGCCGCCTGCTCTACCTGCAGTGCAGCTGCCGTTCCGACAAAGCAGAGCAGCGTGCAGCAAAGTAGCAAGTGGTTGATCAATCGCATAGCCATTTACCTGGGAGGGTCAAATTACGGGCAAGTGTGGTATGTCGCCGGCCCGATTGCAACGCAGTTTGTCACAGTCGGGTCCGGCGACGGCTAACACGCAACCTGCGCCTAGCGAGCGGGCCTGACGTCCACCCGGATTTTCAGTTTATTGCCCGGGTCAAACGGCGTTCGGGTGGAATATTTTCGACCATGATACGTGTATACAACGTCATAGCCGTCGATACGTTCTTCCTGGCGCTCCTGGTAATTAGTTGAACAGCGGCGAACAGGGCGCGAATACTGGTTATCGATCACCCGGGTATCGTGCCGACCGGAATTGCTGCCAACGGCGGCGCCAATCAAACTACCGGCAATCGTTGCCGCATCATTGCCGCGGCCGCTGCCAATCTGGTGACCGATCACTCCGCCTACAATGGCGCCAAACAAAGCCTTACCAGCCTTGCCAGGCTGACGATTTCGCACGGAATAGTACTCAACGTCGTCCCAGCATTCCTTTACCGGGGTCGTCACCGTGACGTAGCGCACGACGGGATACGAGCTTAGTACCCGTGCATAGTCGTACACGGCTTTGCTCTGTCCCCTGCTGTAGGCGTATTCCGCATTCGCAGGCGCTGCAACCAGGACCAGCGATGCAATGGCGAGTCCCGTCACTGACGCAATCCAGGATTTACTCTTCATGATCGTTCTCCATATTCGACTTGATGACCCGAACCTTTTTCGAGCCTGGGAGAAGAATAAAGCGCAACCACTGAACCGAGGCTGAACGTATAAGAACGTTTTTTCCCTTGAAACTGAATGGTTTATGAACGCCCCACAGGGACTCTCAGGACGCTTCGCTGTTCCCGGCGAGTATGACGCCAATATCACGGGTCAGGCGATCCACATCGGCGTCGGGGTTTGCAGCAACGTGCCGGACCCATTGGACGCCACCGGCACTGGCAATCGATGCGCTGCCCGCAGAGAGGCGCTTCACGATGTCTTCTGGGGCAATACCCGACCGGATTCGCCATAATATGACGCCACTAGCGTTCGGTGAAAACACCTCTACATCGGGCTGCGAGAAAAGATAGTCGATCAGCGCATCCGCCCGCGCCATGGCCCTGTCGATGCGTTCCGCCACGCCCTTTCTCCCCCATGCAGCCAGTGTTGCGAGAAGCGGCACCGCATTCGCGCCGTGCGAGCCGAGCAGGCCGGTATTTGGCACCGCGAGATAATCTGCACCAAAGCTCACCGCCCGGTGTGCCTCGTCCGTGTCCCGAAAGAAAACCAGGCCTGATTCCTTGGGTTGGAAAAGCCACTTGTGGGCAGATACCGCTACCGAGTCCGCGGACTCCATCCCTGCGAGCCTGTCCCGGTACCGGTCGGACAGGCGTAACGGTCCCGCCCAGGCGGCATCGATATGTGTCCAGGCCCCCCGATTGCCGGGTTCCAGTGCGTCTATGGCACCCGCACTGGTCGTGCCCGCCGTCAATACCAGCGCAGCACCCGACATATCTTCGGGCAGTTCCTGGCAGTTCAGTCTTCCCGAATTGTCCGTCGGCACAGTTTGAAATCGCAGCCCCAGTAAATGAGCGGATTTCGCGACGGAAACGTGTGCAGCCGCAGAGGCGACGACGCGATCTATCCCCTTGATCTCCCTGGCTGCCCACAGAGCCGTAAGATTGGAGACCGTGGAGCCCGGCGTCATATGGCCGCCGTTCATACCGAAAAAGGGTGCCAACCATTCTAGAACCCGCCTTTCAATACGCCTTGCCATAGGCGCAACGTCGGGATGCAGCAGATTCTGATTAAGCGCCGCATTCCACATGCACATTGCCCAGGTTATCCAGGGCGTCGGCGGGTCCATGTGGGCGAATGCAGTTGGCGCGCCGAGACGTTGTGCGCGCCCGAGCACGAGGGGAGCAAGCAAATCGATGACCGGTAATTCACCGAGCCCATCTTCCTTAAGTCTTTCCGGCAATTCACACGCTTCCGGGTCATATGCTGCTTTGAGAAGCGCATCCAGCGCCCTCTCCAATCCGACTCGGTCGGGACGAAAAGCAGCGTCACTCAACTATTTGAATTCCCGCAGAACCCGCCTGTAACTGCTTGTCACGAGCGTCTTAACCACCCGGCGCCAGGTACGGAATCGATCCCGCGACATCGGTATCGTCGATCGCAATGAACTGGCTGTCAGTGCCTGCCTGCCTGGACGCCGCATAGGGTGCATACGCCGGGTCGGCAACGAAGGCCGTGAGCGCCTCCTTACTCGGAAACTGGATGACCGCTACGAGGTCGGCATCGCACTTTTCCCCCTCGATTTTCGTGACGTTGCCGCTACGAGAGAGATATTTGCCGCCATGTTTCTCCACGATTGGATGGACATTGGCAGCATAGTCTGGAATCCAGGCGTCGTCGGTCACTTTAATCTGGGCAATAAGGTAATGGGCCATCTTGAGTCACTCCCCTTCTTATCGTTATTGGAATTGCGCCATAGTACAGGCGCTGCAAGCCGCAGCAATCAAACGGGCGGCGTGGGCAGGGAACTGTATCACTTAGCGTGGCCGATCAGGCATTCGCCAGGAAGCGCTCAATCGTGCTCAATTGCTGCCTTTTTCTTTGCTGATTGCCAGCGCTCTTCAAGGGCACGAATTCCAAGTGCACCAATCTGCTGCCCGTGTGACAGGATTTCCGCCTCCATCGACCGAAACCTGCGCTCGAATTTTCGATTTGCGGCCGCCAGTGCGTTCTCCGGATCCACTTTCAGATGGCGCGCCAGGTTGACCACGGAAAACAACAGGTCACCCAATTCCTCCTCGATATCGACGATCTGACCGGAGCACTCCGCCGCCGACAGTTCGGAAAGTTCCTCGGCGATTTTCGCGCGCACACCCTGCGTGTCCGGCCAGTCAAATCCAACGGCGGCTGCGCGCTCCCCTAATTTCTGTGCCCTCTTCAACGCAGGCAGCGCCAGGGGCACGCCCGCCAATGCGCTGTCATCGTCGTCTGTTTGCTTCGCCGCCCGTTCCGCAGCCTTGATTTGTTCCCAGGCGCCAGGCACCGGGCCTTCTTCGCGCTCCTGCTCGGTTCCAAACACATGCGGGTGCCGGCGGATCATTTTTTCGCTTATCGCGCTGCCTACAGCCTCGAAGTCGAAGTGACCCCGTTCCGCCGCCATTTGTGCATGAAATGCTACCTGAAACAGCAAGTCGCCGAGCTCGTCCTTCAGGTCATCCATGTCGCCACGCGCAATTGCATCGGCAACTTCGTAAGCTTCCTCAACCGTATAGGGAGCGATCGTGGAGAAGTCTTGCCGGAGGTCCCACGGGCAACCCGAGCGCTTGTCCCTGAGTGCCGACATTACTTCAAGTAATTTATCGATTGACGACATAATTAATTGTTTTCACTATCAATTAACAACCTTCTCATTGCCAGGATCATGCCGGCTGTCGCTCCCCAAATTCTATGTCTGCCGTAATGAAAAGTGGTCACCGGAAACGTCGTGCCCCGAAACTCGCGTTCGGAGTGGATGGCGTTACGGCTGTCCATCAGGAAATCGAGAGGCGTTTCAAACGCCGACTCGACCTCGCCCGGATCCACTTGCAGGCTGTACTCACTGCTAACGAAGCCAATCACCGGTGTCACCGCGAAACCCGTGATCGTAAGGGTTGGGTGCAGAAACCCGGCGATCTCGACCTCTTCAGCATTGATGCCAACTTCTTCATGCGCCTCCCGCAACGCGGTCCGGGATATATCCTGGTCGTGTGTCTCCATGCCGCCTCCCGGAAAACTGACCTGCCCGGCATGATGTTTTAGTGCCGCAGAACGCTCTGTCAACAAGACGGCGAGTCCACCGCCGCGCTCGATAATAGGTATGAGAACGGCAGCGGCCTTGAGATTTGCACTCAGCTCCCGCACCGCTCTGTCCGGCAGCCGATTTTGCATCTCCGTTACATCGACGGCCAGGGGATCATCCGGCATGCGGGTTCCGGCTAGGCGTCGACGAATCTCGTCTGCGCTGATCGACTTAAGGGTGTCGGGCATCAGTGCTTGATGCCACCCTCGGTCAGCGCCCCGGGGTCCAGAAGACGATCAAGTTCTTCGTCCGTTAAATCGGTTTCTTCTCGCGCAACATCCTTGACGGAACGCCCCTCAGCGTAGGCCTTTTTCGCGATGGCCGCGCCCTTTTCGTAGCCAATCACCGGATTTAACGCAGTCACCAGGATGGGGTTTCGGCCTACCGCCTGATCGATGTTGTCCTGATTGACGGTGAAATCTGCGATCGCCTTGTCGGCAATACAGAGACTGGCGTTGGTCAGTATCTCGATACTTTGTAGCAGGTTTTGCGCCACCACGGGCAACATCACATTCAGCTGAAAATTGCCCGACTGTCCGGCAACCGTGATGGTGGCATCATTGCCAATAACCTGGGCACAAACCATAGCGACCGCTTCCGGAATAACCGGGTTCACCTTGCCCGGCATGATACTCGATCCTGGCTGCAGCGACGGCAGCGCAATCTCGCCAATTCCCGCGAGCGGTCCGGCATTCATCCAGCGCAGGTCATTCGCTATTTTGGTCAGACTGACTGCAAGCGTCCGCAATTGCCCGGAGGCTTCGACCGCTGTGTCCTGGCTACTCAATGCCGCGAACAAGGACGCGGCAGGCTTAAACGCAATGTTGGTCTGTTCCTCAAGTAACGTTGCAACCTTCTCGCCAAACTTTGGGTGGGCATTGATTCCGGTTCCAACAGCGGTGCCGCCTTGCGCCAGCCCTTTCAAGCGGCGCATGGTCTCGTTCAGGCGTTCAATTGCCTGCTCGATTTGTGCACGCCACCCCAGCAATTCCTGGCCCATGGTGACAGGCATTGCGTCCATAAGGTGGGTGCGACCGGTCTTGACCACAGCGTCGGTTTCCTCGGCTTTTTTGGCAAGAACTTTTGATAGATGCTGCAATGCCGGTATCAATTGACCCGCTATCCCGCATGCTGCGCTTACATGGACACAGGTCGGTATAACGTCGTTACTGCTCTGGCTCATGTTGACGTCGTCATTCGGGTGCACGTCATTGCCGAGGAACGAGCTTGCCAGGGTCGCAATGACTTCATTGGCATTCATGTTCGAACTGGTACCTGATCCCGTCTGGAAAACGTCGATCGGAAAATGCTGGTCGTGTTTCCCTTCCGCCACTTCCAGGGCAGCACGCTGAATGGCGACCGCTTTGTCCGACGTGACCAGCCCAAGTTCTGAATTTGCACCAGCTGCGGCCCATTTTACGAGCCCGAGTGCATGTATAAACTGGCGCGGCATGGGTATCCCGCTGATCGGGAAGTTGTCCACGGCACGCTGAGTTTGCGCGCCCCAAAGCGCCTCCTCCGGAACCTGTAGTTCGCCCATGCTGTCGCGAACGGTACGGAACTTTTTCTTGCTCATTGCTTCGTTGTCTCCAGGTGCGCCCTGCCAGCGTCACCGTCTAATGAATGACTTGCCTTTGGTGTATGATTCGCGCTTTGCTGCCCCAAGTCTAGTGCTGCGGCGCTCGTTTATCGCTTCAGGGAAAAGATGGAACGTAACAATCTCAGAGCATTGTCTCCCGCAGACGGACGCTACGCGGATAGAGTGAATGGACTGCGAGATGTGCTGAGTGAATACGGTCTGATTCGATACCGCGTGCTGGTCGAAGTTCGCTGGCTGCAATGGCTCGCCGACGAACCCTCGATCATTGAGTTGCCTCCACTGTCTTCGGTCATGAAAGATGTGCTCAACGATGTCGTCGATAAATTCACAGCAGACGATGCCGCGCGGGTAAAGACTATCGAGGCAAAGACGAACCACGACGTCAAAGCCGTCGAGTATTTCATCAAAGAAAAAATCGGCGATAGCGGTGAAACGGAAGGACTAAGCGAGTTCATTCATTTCGGTTGCACGTCAGAGGATATCAATAACCTCGCTTATGCACTGATGCTGCGCGCTGCGCGAGATGACGTAGTACAACCACAGATGCGCGAGCTGTCGGCAAAACTGCGTTCGATGGCCGCAGACTACGCAGAACTGCCCATGCTGTCGCGCACACATGGCCAGACCGCAAGCCCGACAACGGTTGGAAAAGAACTTGCGAACGTTGTCGAACGATTATCGCGAGCCAGAAAGCAGCTCGCCAACGTTGAGATTCGAGGCAAATTTAACGGTGCCGTCGGCAATTTCAATGCTCACCTTGCCGCCTATCCAGAGGCCGACTGGCTGCAAATCAGCGATAACTTTGTCCGGTCGCTTGGTCTGGACCCCAATACGCATACTACGCAAATAGAACCCCATGACTGGACGGCAGAGTACTGCCATGCGCTCGTGCGTTATAACTCGGTCCTTCTGGATCTATGTCGTGATATCTGGAGCTACATCTCCATCGGTTACTTTCGCCAGAAAATTGCCGTTGACGAGGTTGGCTCATCGACGATGCCTCACAAGGTGAACCCGATCGACTTCGAGAATGCCGAAGGCAATCTCGGGCTCGCGAGTGCAATGCTCGATCACTTCGCAATCAAGTTGCCGATCTCGAGGTGGCAGCGAGACCTAACCGATTCCACGGTACAAAGAAATTTCGGAATTGCGCTGGGTTACGTGCTGATCGCTATCCATTCGGCAGTCAAGGGCCTGCGAAAACTGCAGGCAGATCCGGTAGTCATTGGCGCTGATATCGACGCGGCCTGGGAGGTCCTGGCCGAACCCATCCAGACCGTGATGCGACGTTACGGCATCGCCGAACCCTATGAGAAACTGAAGGCGTTGACGCGGGGCCAGGCGGTGACCAAAGAACGGTTACAGGATTTTGTTCGCAGCCTGGACATACCGGAAAAAGAGAAGACCCGGCTGCTCGACATGACACCAGCCAATTACACCGGCCTCGCCGCCACGCTGGCAAAGAAGCTGACCTGATTGGCTGATCCCTGTGATACTGCCAAGTTCGACCACACCGCAAGATTTCCTGGCGACTTACTGGCAGAAGCGTCCCGTCCTGCTCCCGCAGACGCTGAACCATGCAGCATTGCCGACACTGACTCCCGACGAGCTGGCCTGGCTGGCCAAACAACCGGATGTTGAGTCCCGCATTGTCTTCGCGGAACGAACTGCGGCGAACATAAGCTTTCGCGTAGAACACGGCCCGTTCGAGGACGACTACTTTGGCAAGCTCCCCGATCAGGACTGGACTATCCTGGTCCAGGACATCGACAAACACCTGCCGGAATTTGTCGGCTGGTTTGACCAGGTGCCCTTCGTTCCGCCATGGCGAATCGACGACTTAATGGTTAGTTTTGCAGCGCCCGGCGGTAGCGTTGGTCCCCACGGGGATAACTACGACGTATTTCTTTGCCAGGGTTCGGGCACGCGTCGCTGGCAGATCAGCGACGATCGTTCGCTGCCTGCCGATGAAAATTCAACGGACCTGGCGCTGCTCAGACCGTTCGTGGCAACGGCAACGCATAGCTGTAGGCAAGGCGATGTACTGTACCTGCCGCCGGGAATTCCACATTGGGGCGTTGCCGTGGACAGATGCACGACCTACTCCATCGGCATGCGAGCGCCCAGCAGACGCGAGCTTGCCGTTTGCGGGTCCAGAGTGTTCTCCCGACCCGAAAGCGAAATGCCGCAGCGGGGGGATGCAGACGTCGATGAGTTTTACGTCGATCCGGATCTTAGGCTGGACGAAACCTCCGGGGCTCGAATTTCAGCCCGGTCGATCGACAGACTGTATGAACAGGAGCTCATCGATGGCGCCCTCAATCCGAACGAGGCAGCCACGGTGCTGGGCTCACAGGTGACGGATCCGAAAGCCTGGCTGGATCCGGAAAGACTGTCGCCAGACGAGGCGCGACTCGCAGCGACCGGAGAAAAACGGCTTAACGTACACGGAATGGCTCGACTGGCGTGGTACGAGGGCACGGAGAGCGGCATCGCCTTCGTTAATGGTGAGGCGCGCGAAGTCAATCGATCCTGCATACAGCTCCTTCGCCAGCTCTGCGATCATGGTAATGTGCGACCTGCTCAAGTTCAGGAATTGAACGAATCGCCGGAAAACACTGAATTTTTCTACTGGCTGCTGGAACAGGGCGCTTTCGACCTGCAGTCCGAATGTTAATGAGAACGGTTCTCAGGCAGCCACGTCGACAAAACGTGACACAGTTACCACGCACAATCTCAGGCGCTCGGTAAAATTATTTTCCCGGGGCCCATGCAACATAAGAATCCGACAAACGATGACAGAATCGCGAAAAAAAGGTCGTAGGTGGGTCATTTCGACCAAGGATGAAATGCGGCAGGCTGTTAACGATGTTGCCAGCGAGGCGTCGAGGAAGCTATCGATATTCACGCACGACCTTGACCCGGGCATTTACGACGATCCCGACTTCCTGGAAACAGTCAAACATCTCGTCCTTTCCCAAACCTACGCTCGGATTCGCGTATTGATCGCGGACCCTTCCCGCGCCATCAAAAATGGCAACAGTTTTGTGCATCTCGGCCGACGCCTGAATACCTATATTGAGTTTCGGCATGTGCGAGAAGATTTGCGCACGCACGCAGAGTCATTTTGCATCGCCGACGAAACCGCCCTCGTCTATCGCCTGCAACACGAGCGTTGGGAGGGTATCGCAGACACCTATGAACCGGCGGTTGCCAAACTTTACGGCAAAATGTTTGACGAAATCTGGCAAGCAAGCGAAGTTGAAATTGAATTCCGCCAGCTAGGCATATAAAAAAGTTACCAAGAGAGTGCCGTGATACCTACTGACCTGACGGTGTCGGCCGTCGTCGAAAGAGATGGCAAGTTTCTTATCGTCGAAGAGCGCTCATCCGGCCTGATGGTTATCAATCAGCCGGGCGGGCACATCGAAACGGGCGAAACGCCGGAACAGGCAACGGAACGAGAAACCCTGGAAGAAGCCGGTTGCACGATCCGGGTCAATGGTCTGCTTGCCATTTACCTGTGGATTCATCCGCAAACACGGCAAAACTTTTTGCGCATTGCCTACACCGCCGATCTGCTTGATATTGACGCGCACCGAAAACTCGACGACGGCGTGTGTGCCGTACACTGGTACTCGGTGGATGATATACAAGGTCGGATCCGGGACCTGCGCACGCCAATGGTGCTGCGCTCGGTTGAAGACTATCTTGCCGGCAATCGGCAGCCTGAAACTATTCTTGAAAACATGATGCCGATTCAGCAAAACGTCGACCAGGTTATGGCCAGCGCTGCCCTGGTTTGATTCCGACAAGGCTGCGCAACCCCGGTACCACCGCTATTCGTTGATAATTCGGGGTAAAATAGCCGGCTATGAATGGCTCACCCTCTCAGCTTCGTGGCAAACGCATCATCGTCGGTCTCTCCGGCGGTGTGGATTCTGCTGTCGCCGCAATCCTGCTACAGGATCAGGGCGCAGACGTTCAGGCCCTGCACATGACCAACTGGGAAGACGATGATGGCTATTGCACGGCGGCCAACGACCTCCAGGATGCTCGGCAAATCTGTGAACAGCTCGGCATTACGCTTCACCACGTTAATTTTGCGAGGGAATACCGCAACCAGGTGTTCGCAAATTTTCTCGACGAATACCGTGCCGGTCGAACCCCGAACCCGGACGTGTTGTGCAATCGTGAAATCAAGTTCGGAACGTTTTTGAAATATGCGCAGCGACTTGGTGGTGACATGATTGCCACGGGTCACTATGCACGCACTGAGGCAGTCAACGGCGACACGCACTTGCTAAAAGCAATTGATCTCACGAAAGACCAGAGTTATTTCCTGCATGCCGTTAGTGCCCGGGCGCTCGCAGCAACCCTGTTCCCGCTCGGCGATCTCTGCAAAAAGGACGTGCGGAATATTGCGCGGGATCATGCGCTGACGGTCCATGCAAAGAAAGACAGCACCGGCATCTGCTTCATAGGGGAACGGCCGTTTCAGGAATTCCTGGCAACCTATATTCCAGCCGATCCGGGCGCAATCAGAACACCGGATGGCAGAACGGTCGGCGAACATCATGGCCTGATGTACTACACACTGGGACAGCGTCAGGGCCTGGGAATCGGAGGACGAAGAGACTCAGGCGACGCGCCATGGTATGTCGTCGCGAAGGAACCTGGTGAGAATGTACTGGTCGTCGTCCAGGGTGAACACCCTCTTCGCTATCACACTGCACTGGAGGCCAGCCAGGCAAGCTGGATCAATGCAGCGCCATCCGAACCACTGGTTTGCACAGCGAAGATCCGTTATCGCCAGCAGGATCAGTCGTGCCGGGTAATCCTGCAGTCCAACGGAAAGCTGACAGTTTCCTTTGAGGTGCCGCAGACCGCCGTTGCACCTGGCCAATATGTCGTCTTTTATGATGACGATCGCTGCCTCGGTGGTGCCGTAATTGATCGGGCACTGAATTCCGAAGACGCCATGCTTATGGCGGGCTAAGGCGCTATAATGCCGGCCCGCAGCGGGCTCAGCACAGCTTGGCCAGGCGGTCGATAACTCAAGAATCCCGGAGAATGAAATCATGACGGACAGCTTCGGCGCTCGTTCAACGCTCAATGTGGGCGGCAAGGACTACGAAATCTACAGACTCGATGCGGTCAGTGAGGGTCACACTGCGCAACTGCCTTACTCGCTCAAGATTCTTCTGGAGAATCTGCTGCGCTTTGAGGATGGTCGGGATGTGACTCGCGACGACATACTGGCGCTGGCGAACTGGGATCCGAAGGCAGCGCCCGATACCGAAATCTCTTTCACGCCCAGTCGGGTAATCCTCCAGGACTTTACCGGCGTACCGGCGGTGGTCGACCTGGCCGCCATGCGCGATGCGGTAGTCAAACTCGGCGGAAACGCCGACAGCATCAATCCGCTGTCTCCTGCGGAGCTGGTCATCGACCACTCGGTTCAAATCGATCGCTATGGCACGGCCGATGCGCTTGACCTCAACAACAAGATCGAATTTGAACGCAACCGTGAACGCTACTCGTTTCTTCGCTGGGGTCAGGGGGCGTTCGAAAACTTCCGCGTCGTTCCGCCCAATACCGGCATCGTGCACCAGGTGAACCTGGAGTATCTCGGCCGAGTTGTCTTTGATGCCGAAAAAGACGGCAAGCGCAGCGCCTATCCGGACACCGTGGTAGGAACGGATTCTCACACGACAATGATCAATGGCATCGGTGTTCTCGGGTGGGGTGTGGGTGGCATCGAGGCGGAGGCAGCAATGCTGGGCCAGCCCATAACCATGCTGATTCCGAATGTCATCGGATTCAAGCTGTCTGGCGCACTGAAAGAAGGTACAACAGCCACTGATCTCGTGCTGACCGTGACAGAGATGTTGCGCAACAAGGGCGTAGTCGGAAAATTTGTTGAGTTCTTCGGTGATGGACTGGATCAACTGCCCCTGGCCGATCGGGCCACGCTGGGCAACATGTCGCCGGAATTCGGCAGCACCTGCGCAATTTTCCCGATCGACGGTGAAACGCTGCGCTACCTGGAACTGTCCGGACGAGACGCCGAACACATCAAACTGATAGAAGAGTACGCGAAAGCCCAGGGCATGTGGCGCCACACAGGACAAGACGATCCGCTGTATTCAGACACGCTGGAACTCGATATGGGTACGGTAGAACCAAGCCTGGCAGGGCCAAAACGTCCCCAAGACAGAATTCCGCTGAGTGTCGCGGATTCAACCTACCGCGAACACCTGGCGAAAATGACGGCAAACCGTGAGACCGGAGGCGAGGCAAACATCGAGCTGGACGGCAACGCAGTTCAGCTTGCGGACGGTGCGGTCCTGATTGCCGCCATCACAAGCTGCACCAATACGTCGAACCCAGCGGTCATGATTGCTGCGGGTTTGCTCGCAAGGAATGCGCGCGAGAAAGGTCTTAAAACGAAACCGTGGGTAAAAACCAGCCTGGCTCCCGGCTCCAAGGTCGTTACCGACTACCTGGAGAAGTCCGGCCTGGATGATGACCTGGAGGCGCTCGGGTTCTACACGGTGGGCTACGGCTGCACTACCTGCATAGGAAATTCAGGTCCCTTGCTGCCCGAGATTGCCGCCGGTGTAACCGAAGGAAATCTCGTCGGCTGTAGCGTGCTCTCCGGCAATCGTAATTTCGAGGGTCGCATTCACCCGCTCGTACAAATGAATTTCCTGGCATCGCCACCGTTGGTTGTCGCTTATGCCCTCGCCGGTTCAATGGAAGTCAATCTCTTCGAGGATTCGCTTGGGAGTGACACAGACGGTAACCCTGTGTACCTCAAAGACATCTGGCCGAACCAGAAAGAAATTCACGATGCCGTTGGGAACAACATTGACTCGACCATGTTCAAGACAAGCTACGACGGTGTATTCGACGGCGACGAGAACTGGAACAGCATCGATTCGCCCGAGGGAGAAATCTACACCTGGGCACCCGATTCGACCTATGTCAGAAACCCGCCATATTTTGAAGGTATGACCCTCGACCCCCGGCCGGTCGCTGACGTTCAAGGTGCGCGCGCGCTGGCCGTGCTGGGCGACTCGGTAACCACCGACCACATATCGCCTGCTGGCAGCATTGCGGCCGACAGTCCGGCGGCAACCTACCTGAAGGCGAACGGCGTCAAACCGGTGGACTTCAATTCATACGGATCACGACGTGGCAATCACGAGGTTATGATGCGCGGGACATTCGCCAATATTCGTCTGCGGAACCAGTTGGCTCCGGGCACCGAGGGCGGCTGGACACGTCACCAGCCCAGCGATGAGCAAATGTCAATTTATGACGCGTCGTTAAAATACCAGCAGGACGGCGTACCGCTCGTCGTCCTTGCCGGTACAGAGTATGGCACCGGATCATCGCGGGACTGGGCGGCAAAAGGAACCATGCTTCTTGGCGTAAAAGCGGTAATCGCCAAGAGTTACGAGCGCATACATCGTTCTAACCTGATCGGCATGGGTGTATTGCCATTGCAGTTCATGCAGGGCGAAGGCGCGGATTCGCTGGGGCTGACGGGCAAGGAAGTATTCGATATCAGCGGACATACTGACGCCAGTTCGAACACCGTGAGCGTTACAGCGACACCGGACGTCGGTGCACCCATTAATTTCAAGGCCAGGATTCGGATCGACACGCCCAAGGAACGTGACTATTTCGAGCATGGCGGGATTCTTCATTACGTCCTCAGACAGCTCGCCGCAGCCTGAAGGAATTCGCGAGCAACCCGCCGCATGAAGACTGTCGAGGCGGCGGCAGCCGCTGTGCGGGACGCTCGGCATGTCTTTGTGCTAACTGGTTCAGGGGTGTCTGCGGAAAGTGGTGTACCCACCTTTCGGGACGCACAAAGCGGTCTTTGGGCGAAATACAATCCGCTTGAGCTCGCGACACCCGAGGCTTTTCTCAACGATCCTGCGCTCGTGTGGCGCTGGTACCGGTGGCGACGTGAGCTCGTGGCTCAGTCCAAACCCAACCCCGGACACCTGGCGCTTGTGCGCCTGTCCGGCCTCGTACCAGAATTGACGCTGGTTACACAGAACGTAGACGGACTGCACCAGAAAGCAGGTAGTCCTGATGTCATCGAGTTTCACGGCAATCTGTTCGAAAACCGGTGCATGAACGAAAACATCATCGTCCGCGAAAGTGACGACAGCGGGGACGTGCCGCACTGCCCGCATTGCCATGGTCTCTTGCGCCCCGGCGTTGTCTGGTTTGGCGAAGCCATTCCCGCCACGGCAATGGAAGCCGCTATCTCCGCTTCCCGGCGATGTGACGTGTTCCTGTCCATTGGCACATCATCCACGGTCTGGCCAGCAGCGGGGCTTGCGGAAAACGCAGCGAGCAACGGCGCCGCAGTCATCGAAATAAACCTGGAAGCAACGCCGTTGTCTGCCGACAGCCACTATAGTCTGCTGGGAAAGTCAGGCGAGGTGTTGCCGGAACTGTTAGATTATCTGCCACTCTAATGACAGATGCCCTCTATGATTTTCAAGAACAAAAAGACCGCTGAAGACATCGTGAAACCACCCCTGTGGCGCAAGGTCGCAGCTTACTTCCTGCTTGTCCTGGTCCTTATCAACGTGGCGGTTGGCTGGTACTGGTCACGCTCCCCGGACGTATTCTGGGTCAATGAAATGGGCGCACAAAATCAAAGCGTCGTTGGCTATTCGACCACTGATACCCTGATCCGTGTAGCCGAAACGCTGCTCGACAAACCGGGCGGCTATCTCACAAATGATGTTACCCCTCCCAGCGTATTCCTGGACAACATACCAAACTGGGAACTCGGCGTTGTGCAGCAGGTACGTGATCTCGCCCGCGTAATTCGCAACGACTACAGTCGCAGTCAATCCCAGTCGCGGGAGGATTCGGGTTTAGCGATCGCCGAACAGAAATTCTTTTTCGATAACAATTCGTGGATTCTGCCGCGAACCGAGACCGAATATCGGGATGCCATTGCAGGATTTAAAACCTATCGTGACAGCCTCGCAGGCCTGAATTCGGAAGAAGCGCAGTTTTTCGCTCGCGCAGATAATCTCCGGGAATGGCTCGCACAGGTCGAGAAACGCCTGGGAAGCCTCACTCGCAGATTGGGCGACAGCGTTGCGACCGATGTCATCAATACCGATCTTGCTGGAGATCGGGCCGCGGAAGCCAACACCACATTACCGGACAAGGTCAATGTCCGTACATCCTGGTTTGAAATTGATGACGTATTTTTTGAGGCTCGCGGCACAGCCTGGGCACTCGTCCATTTTTTTCGCGCTGTGGAATTTGATTTCGCACTCGTGCTTGCAGACAAAAACTCGGAAGTCAGCGTAAGACAGATTATTCGGGAACTCGAAGCGAGCTTAAAACCCTTAAGCTCACCGATGGTGATGAATGGTGGCGGCTATGGTGTGTTCGCGAATCATTCGCTGGTTATGGCCAACTACCTGGCACGCGCCAATGCGGCAATCATCAATTTGCGAGAACTACTCGATCAAGGATAACAATTTACCTAAGAAATACTTTATAAGTCACTGTTTATACTAATAAATCCCTAGCCAATTAGGTACGTCGCGCCAAGACTCGCCGAGGCGACGATCGAGTGTCCGGTAGCCTGGCTCGAAGCGGCATACCATTTTCCAGAAGCGCTTGGAGTGATTCATATGCCGGCCATGGCAAAGCTCATGGATCATCAGGTAGCGAGTAAGTTCCGGCGCCAGAAACAGCAGGCACAGGTTCAGGCTGATCGTGCCACTGGAGCTGCGACTTCCCCAACAGGTGCGCTGCAGTCGAATGTGTACTTTCTTATAGGGCGTTTCGGTACGCAGCGACAACGCACGCAAGCGTGGCTCGAACGCCTTTCTCGCCATGCCGGATAGCCAGCGCTTGAGCGCCTTGACACATTCCGCATCATTGGCCGTATTGCCGCTCAGGACCAGGATATTGTTGGCAAAGCGGTATCGCACTGTCTTTACACCGGTTTCCTCCCGATAGGTCACTATTACCCGTGAGTCGATTGTCGGCAGGTGAACCTGGCTGGGAAGCAAAAAAGACTCAGGCGTGTAGTTCTGCGCGAACGAATCCCGCGCGCGATCGATCCAGTCCTTATTCTCGTCGACGAACGCCTTCACGGCGCGCGCGCTGGTGCGCTTCGGCACCACCACTTCAACCCGGCCGCGTGGAAATACCTTGATAGAAAGTCGTTTCGCACGAGCGCTTACGCGAACCGTGAGACCGGAATCCTGGCCGGGTTCGTCATGCCCTGGTTCAAACAGAAGAAGTTGCTTCGCGGCGTTTTGCATGACCGGATTCTAACCGGCTATGGGCCCTTCATGCAGCACGCATTCGCAGTTGAACCGGATCTATGGGCGAGCGCCACTGAAGCGTACAGCGTCATCCATACTCAGCTCGCCTTTAACGCCACCGACTTCGGCAGACTCGCTGATAAAAAGCTCGACCTCCCGCTCTAAGCGGATATCGCCAGCGATGGTGGAGTTCGGCCCGATAATGATCACCGGTTTACGGCGTTTCTTTCCCCAACTCCAGCCCTTGGGCTCTTCAACGATCAAGTTGCCGCGCAATGTAGAATTGTCAGTCAAGGTGACGTTCCCGTTTACCGTTGCCAGGTCGCCCCCGATCTCCGCGCCTACGACGGAAATCTCGCCGTTCACGTTACTAACGTCATCTGCCACGCTGGTGCCCTTGTCGAGAGTGATCTTTCCGTTTACGACAGAGACTTCTCCATCAACAGTGACATTTTCATCCAGGCGGATGGCGCCATTGACGCTCGTGATGTCTTCGGCCGTCACACCTGAAGCGATTCGAATGCTGCCATTCACCGTTTCGGCGTCTTCGAGCCTGGTTCCCTCGTCGATCCGGATCGTGCCATTGACCGTTTCTACGGCACCCGTGATGGTGGCATCCTTCCCGATCGTAATGCTGCCATTTACCGTGGATGCGCCATCGGATTGAGCGCCGTCTGCCAATTTCACGCTCTTATTGACATTCAGCGCAAATGCCGGGCTTACGCAGACCAGCGCAATAGTGACTGCACAAAGGGACAGGAGTTTTAATTGTTGCCTCATCGTAATTTCCTCAAATCCAGTATCCGTGGACAAAAACCACCTTTTGTGCAGATTAGATACCGCCAACCCGCGTTTGGTTGCAAACCCTTCAATCACGCGTCTATGCGGACATTGCCCGAGAAGGTAACCTTACGCCCCTTGACCAGGAAGTGACGACAGACGATATGCAGATTGCCCTCGAGGCCAAAAACCTCGTCAAACAGTATCCCGAGGTTTTGGCCGTCGATGACGTGTCCTTTGCAGTGCGGGAGGGTATTTGTTTCGGCCTCCTGGGACCCAACGGCGCGGGCAAGACCACCACTGTCGAGATCATGGAGGGCGTGACTCCGGCTTCAAAAGGTGAAGTCTGGTATTACGGCACCCCCGCCGGCAAACGATTTCGTGAAGAAGCCGGAATCCAATTCCAGAACACCGCGTTGCAGGATTACATCACCGTGAAGGAAACGCTGGAGATGTTCCAGAGCCTGTATGACCGCAGGGCCGATCTGGATCACATCATTGACCAGTGCTCACTTGGCTCACTCCTGGACCGGGATAATCGCAGACTGTCAGGCGGGCAACGCCAGCGTCTGTTGCTCGGTGTGGCCCTGGTCAATCGACCCCGCCTGGTGTTCCTCGATGAGCCGACCACCGGGCTTGACCCGCAGGCCCGGCGCAACTTCTGGGAACTAGTCAAGAGCATTCGTGATGAGGGCACAACTGTCATTCTGACCACGCACTATATGGAAGAGGCCGAGATTCTTTGTGACGAAATCGCAATCATGGAAGCGGGCAAGATAATTATTCAGGGCAGCCCCAACGATTTGCTCCATCAGCACTACAAGAACGTCATTATTGAACTGCCAATCGCTGAGTTTTCAGGCGATTTGAGTTCACTTGAACACCGCGTTCTCGAAACGCAGGGCGTCATTGAAATTGAAACCAACAACGTCAATGACACGCTTCGAGAACTCGCTTCACTGACTTCCGGGCTCAACCGCATGAAGATCAGACAACCGAATCTCGAAGATCTTTTTCTGGATCTTACGGGTCATTCGCTGCGAACCTGAGTCATGTTGAAACGAATTTACGCAATCTTTCATGCCCGCAATCTTGAATTTGTGCGCGACAGGGGCTCGATGAGCTGGAACCTGATTCTCCCGGTCGCCCTGATGTTTGGCCTGTCGTTTATTTTCAGCAATGAACGCGCCGAATATACGGTCGGTGTGTTGAATGCAGAAACGAGCGCCGTGGACACGGCTCATCCGTTTCTGGAGATTCGTTACATCGAGTTTATTGATGTCGAAGACCGTGACGATGCATTGCGAAAGGTATCGAGACATCAGCTGGATCTTCTCATCGATTTAGGTGTGCAAAACCAGTATTGGATTAACCCCGATTCGCCGAAAGGTTATTTCGTGGAGTTCGCGCTACTGCAATCCGATGCCGGTATAGGGGGGACAATATCGAGGTCGCAGATTGAGGGCGATGCGGTACGTTACGTCGACTGGGTCCTACCCGGCATCCTGGGCATGAACATGATGTTCAGCAGTCTTTTCGGCGTCGGTTACGTTGTGGTGCGTTACCGAAAAAACGGTTTTCTGAAACGCCTGCGTGCCACGCCGCTGCGCGCGTTCGAATTCGTAACCGCACAGGTCGCGTCCCGGCTGGTTCTGATATTTACCTTTACGACGTTTGTCTTTGCCGGCACGAAATACTTTCTCGACACACGCGTCGACGGCAGCTACGGCTTGTTGTTAGTGATACTTCTACTGGGTGCGATAACACTGGTCTCACTGGGTCTTCTAATATCGGCCAGAGTCACCAGCGAGGAGCTCGCCGGTGGCCTCCTCAACTTGGTTACCTGGCCAATGATGATGCTATCCGGCGTCTGGTTTTCGCTCGAGGCAGCCAGCGACTGGGTACGCCAATTGGCAGCGGTATTTCCGCTAACACATATTCTAAATGCCGCGCGTGCAGTGATGCTCGACGGCGCCGGACTGACCGAAATCTTGCCCGAACTGACGACACTTGCCGCGATGAGCGCTATTTTTCTCGCCCTTGGCGCTATTACGTTTCGCTGGCATCCGCGCTGACGGCAGCTCGTGATGCAGCTAATCGACATAGGCGCCAATTTGACGCACGACAGCTTTGATCGTGACCGTGACGATGTCATTCGGCGAGCTCGGGACAGCGGTGTCTGCCGCATGATACTAACTGGTGCGAGTATCCAGGGTAGCCAGGATGCGCTTGCACTCGCAGAATCCCATCCGGCTTTGATGTCCGCCACGGCTGGCGTACATCCGCATCACGCTACTGAGTATTCCGAGGATGTCCACCAGCTGCTACGCGACCTGGCCGCGCGCGAAGTTGTGGTTGCAGTCGGTGAATGCGGGCTAGATTACTTTCGTGATTTTTCACCGAGAGATGCACAGCGTTACGCATTCGAGCGTCAATTGGAGCTGGCGGCCGAAACACGACTGCCCTTGTTCCTGCATCAGCGAGATGCACACGGTGACTTTGTCGAAATCCTGGAGCCAAGATTAGGTGACCTGTCACACGCAGTCGCGCATTGCTTCACCGGTGATGAAGACCAACTTAGGAAATATATTGATATGGGTTTGCATATTGGCATAACCGGATGGATTTGCGATGAACGACGCGGCACTCATCTCAAGGAGATCGTCCATTTGATTCCTGACGACCGCCTGATGCTTGAAACCGACGCGCCCTACCTGTTGCCTCGTACGCTCAGTCCCAAACCATCGAGCCGACGCAATGAGCCGGCGTTCTTGCCGGAGGTGTTGCGCGTTGTCGCCGCAGCACGCGGACAGTCAATGGAAGCACTAGCTGCTTTGACGACCGCGACAGCTAACAGGTTCTTCAACCTGCACGATCGTTAACGCGGTACCAGCGCAACCACCCGTACAGGTCCGCCAGAGCCACCCTGGATCTTCATGGGCAGCGCCATAATGATGCTTCCGGTCGCCGGCAACGCTGCCAGGTTAGTCAGATTCTCAAGATTGGGAATGCCCTGTGCCGCCCCTATCTGATGGGCAATGAAATCCTGCGATGGTCCGTAGTCGACTGAGGCCGTATCTATCCCCAGCATACCGACAGCACGCTCTTCAACCAGTAACCGCGTTGCCGCGGCACCGAATCCTGGAAATTTGAGATTGCTGGCATCGCCGGGCGTATCGTCGCCAAGATAACGCATGGCATCAG
This sequence comes from Woeseiaceae bacterium, assembly GCA_051007895.1. Lineage (GTDB taxonomy): Bacteria > Pseudomonadota > Gammaproteobacteria > Steroidobacterales > Woeseiaceae > SZUA-117. The sequence continues at coordinate 9,303 of JBPCYD010000004.1, read as the reverse complement.
GCCAACGAGTGCTCCAATCTGTTCTCATCAGTACTATCGTGCCAGCAGGAATCTCCCCATAACTGCTTTCGAATCGATTGACGTCGGCCACGGACAGTCGGTATGTGGGATCGGCCGCAGCCTTTGCGGACACGTCAATTACAACTGCCGGGGCGATCAGGTTCTCCAGCGGCAGTTCGTCAGTCGACAGTCCCTCCTTGGCGAAATGCACGGGCGCATCAATGTGCGTTCCACCGTGCTCCGGCGTACAAACAGAATAGGCAGAATAAAAGTAACCTTGGTCCGTATCGCCGTAGGCCAGGACATCCTTCCGGAACGTGGTTGGAGAGGTAGGCCAGTAGAGCGTCGATTCGCCGTAGGCATGGCTAAGATCAATGACTGTGTAGTCGGACGGCTCGAAAGCCACCGCCTGATTCACCATTGCGAGCACAAACAAACAACCTGGCAGACTCACGCGCATGGCATTACTCCTGTTCCAAACCCTGCGATACAGAAGATTATAGTCTCAATCCGACCGGAGACCCGCCGGCGTTAAGCGATCGCCACATTCAAGTCCGCCATTCAGGCCGACGCGCGATCGGCCAGTGCCTGGATCTGCTCCCAATGCGGCTTGAACGCCTCTATCTTGACCTTGGCCGCTGATTTGTCCTGGTCGCCAAACTCAGCGTGTAGCTCATCCAGATTGCAGACCAGGCTCGGTACACCCTTCGTAAATGTCGCACCCTCGAGGAAGACGATGCGGCCTGAAACCGGCACCTGCCGTACCACTTGCCTTACGGCAGCTATACGATCGTACAGTGCCGGCTGCGGGTTGCTGAATGTGAATCGACTGTTGGTTCCAATAACGGTCCAGTCCTGCAATTTATCTCCGCCAAAAACTGCTCCGTCAACATCCTTGATGTCAATGATCAGCAGACCCTGTGCGGTGAGTATCAAGTGATCAATCTGGATTTCACCTTCGTCAGCCTTCGGGATGACCAGGCCCTGAATGCGCTCGAACGCGATGCTATTCAAAACCCCTGCCAGGGATTGTGTTTGACTGCGTCTCCTGCGCAGCACGATCCAGAACGCGATCAATGCGCCAGCACCTGCCAAAAATAACCAGGTCATAGAGGAGTTTTCAGACAGGATTTCGTTCATTGCTCGGTGGTCGATTCCATGCGCTCATCTGCCAGTACGGCGCCGATTCAGACTATTGCGGCCAACTACTAATTGCAAGTCGGCAACGGTTAGCCGAACCGGTCTTCCAGCGCAGCCTCAAAGGCCATCATTGACGCCTCGATATGAACAGCATCACTCGGTTTTTCCAGGATATCGGCGAGAACTGCTGGCAGTGCAACGCGCTCGCCGATGATTGGCTCCACAATCTGCTCAAACTTGGCAGCATGCGCTGTTGCGACAATAATCCAGTCCTGCGTTAAGCGCGAGGCCTCGTCGAGGTGCTGCCAGACAAACGTTGCGGTGGCGGTGTGCGGGCAGCTAACCCGGTTCAGTTCGTCGAAATCCCTGCGAATCTGTTGCGTAATCTGCTCATCGGTTACTGAATGTGCACGGATATTGCCGACCAGGTCTTTGGCTTCACCGCCGACGTGCCTGAGCCGCTCCATGTTGCTTGGGTTGCCGACGTCCATAGCCGATGCAAGCGTCTGGATGCTGGCTCGTGGTTCCCACGCTGCGCCATCGAGGTAGTCGCCGATGAGACGGTTGGCGTTGGTCGCCAGGATTATGTCGCCGATCGGCATGCCGGTCGCCCGCGCAAGGTAACACGCAAACGCATTGCCCAGGTTACCGGTTGGAATAATAAAGCCGGGCTGGTTACCGGTGCGTAGCTTGTGCAGCACACTCGCATGTGCATAGTAGATCGCCTGCGGTAGCAGTCGACCGATATTAATGCTGTTGGCCGAGCTAAACCGGTGCTGGTCATTCAGCCGGGGATCCGCCATGGCAGCCTTCACGATTGCCTGGCAATCATCAAAAGTGCCGTCGACCGCCAGTGAAAGAACGTTGTCACCCCAGCAGGTCAACTGGTGCGCCTGGCGGGCCGATACCATGCCGTCTGGAAACAGCACAATGACCCGCATCCCCGGCCGGCCGTCAAACGCGGCCGCAACAGCGCCGCCCGTGTCACCGGACGTTGCCACGAGAATTGTCATTGGCTGAGTCGCATCTCCTTCAAGCCGCGACAGGCAGGCCGCAAGGAATCCAGCGCCCACATCTTTAAACGCAGCAGTCGGGCCATGGTAGAGCTCGAGCACGTCACAATGGCCAGCAGGAACAGCCAGGGCGGACACCGGTATCGGAAAGTGAAAAGTCTCCGCAATAATGTCATCCAGGTGTTTCTCAAGGTCGGATCCCGCAAAGAACGGCGCCAGAAATGCCCTGGCAGTCAATTTGATGTCGTCGCCATCGGACACTTTCGGGAGGGCCAGGTCAGGCAGCGTTTCAGGCAAATACAGCCCGCCGTCCGCAGCAATACCCTGCCGCAGCGCCTGATCCAATGTGACGGGCGCCCCGCCTCTTGTGCTGACGTATTTCACAGGCTTTTCTCAAACGTTGCACCCGGTGAATCCAGAGCGCTGACCCATGCCTGGCATTCGTAGCCATCATCCCTGCAGGCTCGCGACATGGCATCTGCCAGCGCCGCTGCATCGGAGTCAGCACAAATCGCAAATATGCTCGGACCGCTCCCGGACAGAGAACAACCGTAGGCGTTACCCCTCATGGCCGCTTCTTTTACTGCCGGAAAGCACGGCACAGACGCCGTCCGCTGCGGTTCGATCAGTGTATCCCGCAGGCATCGAGCGAACAGTTCTATGTCGTCACGCTCACAGGCCGCAATGAAACCTGCGAGGTACCCTTGCTGCGTCAGCCACTGCCCCATCGAGTAATGTGTCGCAAGTCCGCCTCTCGACTCCGCCGTGTTGACGTGAAGCTCGGGATGTATCAACACGCTGCTGATATGACGAGGGGCAGCCAGGGAAATCATCTGCGGCAGTAAGACCTGCGGACATAGCACCAGGCCACCCACCAGGCTTGGCGCAACATTGTCTGCATGCAGGCCGCCGCTCGCGAACTTCTCACCCTGCAATGCAGGCGCAAGAAGCGCTTCGGTCGGTAAGGGCTCATCCAACAATTGATTGACGGCGACTACGGCGGCTACGGCGGATGCTGCCGAACTTCCCATACCTGATTGCAGCGGCACGCCTTTATAAACCACGAGCTCGACGCCCATTTCGATGCCCGCGTCATCCAGTAGTGCTTGTGCAGCAATCGACGCAGTATTCTCGTCCGCATTTGATGAAAGTTCTGCGTGTATTTCGCCATCCAGACCGCGAACTTCCTTTATCGTCACGCCATTGTCATCGACCTTGCGTGCCGACACCTTGTCTCCGGCTGCGGAGATTGCCAGGCCAAGCATATCGAAACCGACACCCACATTTCCGATTGACGCCGGCGCAAACGCTGTCACCAGGGTGTTGTTTTTCACAGGTTGATTCCGTCATTCAGAAAAGAAGCAAGTCTTAACAAGTCCCCGAACACTCCGCCCGCCGTAACCTCAGGCCCCGCGCCCGGGCCTTGAATGACCAGTGGATTCTGCGCGTAACGATCGGTTATGAACTGCACCAGGTTGTCCGTGAGCTGCATGTTACTGAATGCGTCGTCAGCGGCAACCCGCTGCAATCCGACCTCCGCATTGCCTAGGGCATCCAGCGTCGCAATGTACCGAAGTTGCTTACCCTCTGCCTGCGCGGACTGGTATACACTCAACATGTCGTCGTCATATTCGGCAAGACGCTCGAGAAACTCCTCGACCGTACTGTCTCGCAAAGCTTCCGGAATCAGGTTCTGAACTGGAAAGTCGCCAATTTCAATGGTCTGACCCATCTCACGCGCCAGGATTGTCAACTTGCGGGCCACATCCATGCCAGACAGGTCGTCGCGCGGGTCCGGTTCCGTATAACCACTGGCCCTGGCCTCAATTACAATTTCGGAAAACGGCTTAGTGCCATCGTAAACGTTGAATAGATAGGCCAACGTTCCGGACAGGATTCCTTTAATAGAATGGATGCGGTCTCCCGTGTCCACCAAGTCTCGGATAGTCTTGATTATGGGTAAAGCGGCACCGACGGTCGTCTCGTAAAAATAGTGGCTACGGCCCTCATCGGCAGCAGCGCGAATAGCTTCGTAGTCCGACTGGCGGCCACTGAACGCTTTCTTGTTCGGCGTGATGACATGGATTCCCCGCGCTAGCCAGCCGGCATAGCGCTCAGCGATGGCGTCGTCGGCAGTACAGTCGATGATGACCGCATGCGGCAGATGTTCCGCATGCACATGCGCCTCGAACGCATCAAAATCGACAGGCACCTCGCTGCTGTCCAGGTTCCGGCGCCAATCATGAAGTGCGATGCGACGCTCGCCCAACAGCATCCGACTGGAACGGGCAATGGCCCTGACGCGAAGATCCAGATCAAATTTCTCGTGCAACCGCTGCGTTTGTTGATGTACCTGGTCGAGAAAAGTACCGCCTACAATGCCCGCCCCAATGACCCCAACCGAAATAGTCTTTGCGGATAAATAAAATCCGGAATGCACTGCCCGCAGCGCCCGTGTGACATCCTGCGAGTCGACCACCGCTGAAATGTTTCTCTCTGACGAGCCCTGGGCGATTGCCCGCACGTTGATCCCTGCTCGACCCAGATTTGCGAAGAAGCGAGCCGCGATGCCGGGTGATCCAGCCATGCCGTCGCCAACAACCGCAATGATGCTCTGCTCATCGGTAACGTCGACACTTTGAATCTGTCCTCCGTCCAGCTCTTCGGCAAACGCATGCGATACCGTTTTGCTGGCAAGGTCTGCGAGGTCCGCAGGAACCGCAATACAAATAGAATGCTCCGAGCTTGCCTGGGAAATCAGCGACACGGAAACGCCGGCATCTTTCAACGACGCAAACAAGCGGTCAGCTGTACCGGGCACCCCGATCATGCCCGCTCCTTCCAGGTTAATCAGTGCCATGCCACCGACTGCAGTAATACCCTTGATTTGTTCGTCACCAGAAACCACGGCAGTAATGCGACTGCCGGGATGGTCAGGTTGAAAACTGTTCCTGATGACCACGGCGATGCCATTGTCGACGGCCGGCCCAAGGGTTTGCGGATGGATCACCTTGGCACCGAAGTATGCAAGCTCCATGGCTTCGTTGTACGACAGGGAATGAATGATTTGCGCGTCCGGCACGCGGCGGGGATCAGCGCTCATGACTCCGTCAACATCGGTCCAGATGTCCAATTCAGTCGCATCAGTCAGCGCCGCAAATATAGCGGCGGAATAATCACTTCCATTCCGACCCAGCGTTGTTTGCAGGCCCTCTTCGTCAACTGCAATGAACCCCGTCATGACCGCCACGCCGTCGAAATCACTTTCCAGCTGTCGCGCCATATTTTCCCGCGAGACATCCCAGATTACAGCCGGGCCAAGATCACCGTGTCTAACCGCGATAACTTCTCGGGCGTCAATCCAGGTAACTGCGCGTTGCGAATCAAGACTTTGTTTGAGAAGCGCCGCCAATAGCCGCGCGGACCAGATCTCACCGAAACCAGCGACAATATCCCTGGTACGCAGCGACGCGGATTTGGTCGAGGCCATAGCCCCCAACAGGTCCTCCAGCTGCTTCGCATCCTGCCCCCAGCTATCGAGCAGATGGACTAATTCGGAACCGGATACAAGCTGTTCGGCGGTCTCAGTGTAGCGAGCTCCAATCGCAAGGAGCTCCTCCGCATGATGACCATCACCTCGCTCTGCCAGAGCGACCAGGGCCAACAAACTGTTGGTCATCCCGCCCATAGCAGACACAACGACACCGGTCGGCGCCTGTCGCAATGACGAAATGATATCGGCTACACGCTGATAGCACGCCGCATTTGCTAGGCTGCTGCCGCCGAACTTGTGAATCTTCCAATTGTTACCTGCCACGAACCTGCCACTCACCTGCCGCACAAAGCGGCTAATGATATAGCGCCGGATGGCGATCGTCTGCAGTTTTTTCTGAAATCAATTCACGCCAGGAAAAGGAGGAAACAGTGGGTCAGGCAGCACGTCGACGTCCGCTCGGAGCACCGCGTATCGACTCGCTGATGGCCTACCCAAAAATTGGTGGGGCGTGTAGGAGTCGAACCCCGCTCGGTGTAGCGCACACCCAGTCGCAACCGCTCAAGCGAATACTTTAGTGGGATAGCCCAGCAGTTAACAGGAACGAAAATCCATCGGGGGTAAGATAATGACGAAGCTTCGCACCCCGTAGCCGACTCCGTAACTCTACCAATATCCCTGGGGTCACCCGCAGGGTGATGCCAGGGATATTGGTGGGGCGTGTAGGAGTCGAACCTACGACCAGTCGGTTAAAAGCCGAATGCTCTACCTCTGAGCTAACGCCCCATTCCGAGTCTCATGAGAGATGGCGAAAATGCCGGCGGGATGATACCTAACCCCGCATAAATAACAAGAACTACCGGACAAATTGGCCTTCCCGCCGTGGGTTAACGACCTTCGTCGAGCATGCGCTTTAAACGCTGGTCGGCAAGTCGAGCCGCCGTAGAATCTGAATAGTCGTCGCGAACACGCTGCAGTGCCTGGCGAGCGCCGTCCCAGCGCTGCAACTCGTAGTTGCTATAGCCGATCTTCAGATACGCATCCGGTATTTTTCGCGACCTTGGGAAGTCGGAAACAACCACTTCAAACTGCTCCAGCGCGACCGCGAACTGGTCCGTAACGTAATAGGATTCGGCGAGCCAATATTGTGCGTTGTCGGCGAGTTGGCTGGTCGGAAACGTAGTGAGGAATTGCTGGAAGGCCGTACCCGCCTCCGGATAGCGCTGCTGTTTCAACAGTTCGAACGCAGCTTCGTAGTTCTCTCTGTCCGAACCACCCGGCACCGGTAGCCCATCGCCCGACGCTGCCATCGTAGCGGCCGGGGCCGCCGTCGACGCCTGCAGATTACGCTCCAGGAACTGGATGCGATCGTCAAGGTCGCCGTATAAATCGCGTTGCCGAGTGAGCGTACCCTCAGAGTTGTATTCAAGCGATTCCGTGCGTCCGCGTAATTCGGACGTCTGTCGCTGCATCTCATCCATCTGCACGGTCAGGTCGATGAGGCTGCCGCTTGCCAGAACCCGCTCCAGCGCAACCAGTCGCCGTTCCAACTCATCCAATCTCACTGCCATTGGATCTTCCATTGGCGGTGGCGGTTCGAATAACTCACAACCGGCAATGAGAACGAGCGGTGCGAGGAAGACCAGTACGTACTTTCGAACTGTCATCAGACAATCGCTAGTTAATGTATTTGATCTCGACACGACGATTCAACTCGTAGGATTCCTCGTCACTACCGAATGCGGCGGGACGCTCTTCGCCAAAGCTGACCGTCGAAATTTGATCAGCAGATGCCCCCTGAATCAGCAATAGACTGCGCACTGCCTGTGAGCGACGCTCGCCTAAGCCAATATTGTATTCGCGTGAGCCTCGCTCGTCCGCATGACCTTCGAGGCGTATTTGCGCTCGGTTATCGTTGGCCAGCGTTTCGGCGTGCCGCTGCAGCAGATCCGAATATTCCGCGCGCAGCGTGGACTGATCGAAGTCGAAATAGATGACCATGGTTAGCTCATCCATGCCAAAGTCGTCGGCATCGATGAACTCACCGTCGCCGAGTCCGTCATCACCAAAGCCGTCGGTCTGGGTATCAAATGAGTCGTCAACCATCGTTCCGGACTCTGCTTCCGGGTCTGGCATGGTATTGCCACCGCAACCGCCGATCACAAACATGATCAGCCCCAATGCGATCAATCGATTAAATTTCATTTTCTGCATCCTGTATTGAATTTTGCCCAAACGATAAGGACGATTATACATTAAAAACAATAGCTTAAAATCAATATCTAAAGTAAAAAATAACTAAATCAGACCCGCGTCAGTAGCGTGGAAAGGGCGACCAAACCGGTTCACGTACGTCTCCCTGGCGTGACCCTAGACGCTGCCGATAAAGACCGTCAGCTGAGACCATTTCCAAAACGCCGTTACGACCCTCACGCGTCGCGTAAATCAGCGAATCGCTGTTCGGCGCAAAGCTCGGCGATTCATCCTGTTGACCATTGGACACTATCAGTAGCTCCTTATCGTCAAGGTCAAGTACACCAATTCGATAATTCCCTCTATCAAGATGTACCAAAGCCAATCTGTTGCCATCCGGCGATAGCCTTGGGCGGGCATTATAACTGCCTTCAAAGGTTACGCGCTCGGCCGCACCTCCGCTTGCACTAATCCGATAAACCTGCGGTCCACCGCTCCTGTCGGAAGTAAAGTAGATGCTCTCACCATTGGGCGCCCAGGTACCCTCTGTGTCGATTGCGCGATTTGTGGTCAGGCGCGTGAACTCGCGTGTGGCAAGATCAAGAACGTTGATATCGAGATTGCCATCGACACCACCCAGTGTGAGTACCAGCTTTCTGCCATCGGGCGAGAATGCCGGTGCACCGTTGATACCCGCACGACTTGACGCCTTGATTCTATTGCCGCTGCGCAGAGTCTGCACATAAATCGTCGACACATCGCCTTCAAACGAAACGTAGGCCAGTCTGCGGCTGTCGGGCGACCAGGCAGGCGACATTATCGGGTCCCGCGACTCCATAATCGTAAACTGATTCTCACCATCGGCGTCAGATACGACCAGCGTGTATAAACGATCGGCACCGTTGCCCTGCGCCGTCACATAGGCGACTTTCGTGCCAAATACGCCGGGGATGCCGGTCAGTTTCTCGTAGATCATATCGGCGGCGCGATGCGCAACCCGACGCATGGTGCCGCGGCTGGCCGGCATTCGATAGCCGATGAGTTGCTCCCGAGTAAAAACGTCAAACGCCTGGAACTGGACGCTATAAGCATTCGCCCCGGTCTGGACAATTTTTCCGATAACGACAGCCTCGACATTGAGAATGCGCCAATCGTCGAAATCGATATCAAGCGTGGTCGTCGGTTTCTGCAACATGCCGTCTTCATCAATGGGCGCAAAGCGGCCGCTGCGGCTCAGGTCCGCCGAGATAACGTCATCGATGTCGAATGGCGGCGTTGCTTCATCGCCTTCCCACCCAAACGGCACGACGGCCACCGGCGCTCTTTTACCTACATAGTCGGTAATGATCACTTCGAGTTGTGCATTGGCGGCACCCGCGTATGCCAACAGCAACGCAGGGGTGATCAGCCACCGGACAAGCAAATCTTTCATGATTTTGGCCCAAGCCTTTCCAGAGGTGCCCT
>JBPCYD010000003.1:0-12232 GCA_051007895.1 Woeseiaceae bacterium | reverse complement strand
TCGCGTTGACAAGCCAGCAACAAGCGAATGCCAGGCTTACTTTGACGCCGGCAATGTTTCTGGCATCGATTGCTGCGCTATTCCTGATTCCGTCGATCGCGTTGGCTCAGAAAATCCCCGATAGTATCGTGTGGGCTGCGGGTACTGCTTTTTTTGTCCCTGTTGTTGCGATGCCCGTCAAACGACTTGTCGGCAAGCTGTTCGGCATCGAAATTCCGATTTCCAGGCTTTGGGGACTTTGCGCTCTGGATTGGCTTCTATGGATTCCCGGTCCATACCTGTTGTTCGTCACGACCGGTGTTACTGGCACCGGAATCGGTCTCTTAGGAGTACTGGCATTCTCGGCGTACATACACCGCCCGAAAGCAACAATTGGATCAAAACTTCCGGTCGGCCTCGTTCTCGCACTTCTTACCCCTGCAATGGCACTGGTCATTGCTCTCGTGTTTCTGTCCAGCTAAGAAAGTGAAAGGGTCGAGCCGACTTTTTATTGGACGTCACCAAGCAAGAGTGAACTTGTTTTTGATTGTAATTTGAACATGCAATGTCCGATTTTTCGCCGTTGCCTACAATTAAGTCCGATTGAGTGCCGCTGGAGAAAACAACACGTCGAACAATTCGCACCAAATGACAACACTGTTGAATTCGTCAATAGGTGTACCGACAGGTATCTGGTAATTCTGATTTCCTACGTTCCCTTTTAATTTACCCAGATCGACGAAGCCTCCGTCCGTCACATCGGCTGCGCTTTGCGGATCGGGGTGCTTAGCCAGATAGACGACCAGGGCCGGGCCATTGGTGGTTCGAAATTCTTCGAAACGAATCGCATGGGAGCCATCCTGTAGCCGGTACATGGCGGCGCGACCACTCCCTTTGTGAATTGCATCAGCATCAACGAACTGCCCCTGCGCGACCACCACAGGTGATTCGGCGGGCATCGTCTCACCTGCCATAGCGTCCGGGGCATTGGCGGCAGCATCCATGATCTCATTCTTCATAGACATGCGCTCAGCTTCGGACATTGCCATGACTTTGGACATATCAAATTCACCACTCGCAAGTGTGAAGCTGAAATCTTCATCGACTGCCTTGTCAATAAAAAGGGGAGAAAGGAAAAACCATCCGCCAGCCAATACCAATACTGCAATTGTCGCGATCGTGATCTGTTTCATCGTTCAGCCCATCGATTACCTCGCCATATCGTAACAGGGACATTGAGGTGTTGAGCCGATTTTTCCGCGAGAGATTCGGATCTGTATCGCTAGTGTCAGACGGTGCCCCATCGACGCAGCGGTAGCTGCCAGCCTTTTCCGGTCACCAGGGTCGGATATGGTTTGACCGCCCTTCTGTTAGAATGAACGATCCTGGAAAAACAATAATAGACGGGGGAACAAACGATGCCGATATCCGGAAAAGTGGGCGCAGGTCTGCTAAGTGTCCTGCTTGCGGTGTCGCCGGTGTTCGCACAAGAGGCGGACACGGTGTACGTTAACGGCACTGTCTACACGGTTAACGAGGTCTTCGGTAAGTCATCCGCTTTTGCGGTGAAGGACGGCTCTTTCATCTACGTTGGAGATGACACCGGCGCTCGGGAACACATCGGGCCGCTTACCTTCGTGGTCGATCTCGATGGAAAAACGGTTATTCCGGGCTTACACGACGCGCACATCCATATTCGGTTTGGCGAAAGAGAACTGTATCCACGAATCCCAGACATCCGCGCCAAGATCGGTGAGTGGGCAAGCGTTGAGCGTATGCAGGAAGTAGTCACGCATTCATTGGCGTCCGGTGCAGGCATGCGGCCCGGTCCTGAGCCGCGGTGGCTCGTTTTGCGCGGCTGGATGTCCGACGTCTGGGAACCGCCGGTGTGGCGCAAAGAGCTGATCGACGCGGTCGCTCCTGATAACCCGGTGTACATCATCCGCTACACACACGGCAGCGCCGCCAACAGCAAAGCACTGGAACTGGCGGGCATCACCCGTGACACCCCTGATCCCGAGGGCGGTCACATCAAGAAGGACGAGAATGGCGAGCCCACCGGCGAGTTTGTCGAGAGGGCGCCACCGCAACTGCTCGAGCTCATACCGTCGCTGGCGCCGATGTCAGACTACGAGCTAAGCCGCAACCTCGTCGAAGGTACGCAACTGGCCTTGGCCGCCGGGCTGACCACACTGCATGGTGCCAGCAGCGGTACTTCCTACGACGACGTCATGCGAGAGCTGAAACTCTACGAAGTCGGGCTGCTCAGAGTGAGAATCAACCAAATGGTCCACGTTGATACCGCGAGACAAATGGGCGGTCCGTTGAACTATGAAAACAAGTTGTTCGTGCAATCAGTCAAGACCCTGCTCGACGGCGCACTCGGTTCCCGCGGTGCGCATTTCCTGGAAGAGTATGCCGACTATCCCGATTTCCACGGGGAATCGCGATCATCGGAGGACCAGACCACGGCGACCGCAATAGAGCTGCTTAAAATCGGTTTCAACATGCGCATTCACACGATCGGCGATGCCGCCAACCGCATCGCGCTAAATGCATTCGAAGCAGCGTTGCAGCGAACCGGCAAGAACGGTGATGACGTGCGGTTCGCGCTCGAGCACGCACAGGTAATCACGCCCGAAGATTTGCCGAGACTTGCCGAACTCGGCGTAATCGCCTCGATGCAGCCTCTCCATGCGACCGAAGACATGCACTTCGCCGAAGCAAGACTGGGACCGGAGCGCATGAAGGGCGCATACATCTGGAAAACTCTGTTGGAAAACGACGTCGTCGTCGCGACGGGAACGGACTATTCAGTGTCTCCTTATAATCCGTTCTACACGTTGCATGCAGCCGTGACTCGCCAGGACAGGGAAAATAATCCGCCCGGTGGCTGGTTCCCTGAAGAAGCTCTCACCAGGGAAGAGGCGCTGTACGCCGCGACAATGGCTGGCGCCTATGCAATGCATGCAGAACACGTCCTAGGCTCCATTGAAGTCGGCAAGTTGGCTGACTTCGTCGTTATCCCGGTGGATTACATGACCATTCCAGCGGAGGACATCTGGAAAATTGAGCCGGACATGACGGTTATCGGTGGACAGGTCGTCTATACAAGACCAATCGAGACAGACTGAAGAATAGGATCAGACAATGGGGATCGATGAAAAAACTACGTCATTGAACGAGAGCATTTACCTGATTTAGTTTTTACTCCGATCCCGTTCATTGATTTCAAATACGCGAAACAGCGTCTTCTACCCGCGTCAGCGCTTCTTCAAGAATTTGACGCGGACAGGCAATATTGAGACGGATGAAACCTTCGCCTTCGGCACCATAAGTACCTCCCTGCACGGGATATACTTTAGCCTCGTCGAAGAACAATTTTCGCAGTGCCTCCTCATCCAGGCCCAAGCCACGACAGTCAATCCAGACTAAATAGAGCCCTTCCGCTTCCTGCAGGCGCAGTGCAGGCAGATGGTCATCAATGTACTTTTTTAAAAAAAGGTAGTTGCCTTCCAGGTATTCCTTTAACTGTCCAAGCCATGGCTCACCCTGTTCGTATGCCGTCTGGAGTGCCAACGTGCCAAAGATATTGTCACTGAAGAGCTGTTCCATATTTCGGAGTTTGATATTGAAGTCTTCCCGCAATTCCGGATTGGGAATAATGGCAGTGGCGGTTTTCAGCCCTGGCAGATTGAACGACTTACTTGGGCTATTGCAAACGACCAGACGATCGAGCAGCCGCTCATCGACAACCCCAAATGTTGTGAATTCAGCCCATGAGTAAACCAGGTCACAATGAATTTCATCACTGACAATCAACAGGTCATGTTTTTCGCAAATTTCCCCAAGCTGCATGAGTTCCTGGCGTGACCAGACCCGTCCAACGGGGTTATGTGGGCTACAGAATATGATCATCTTGGTCAAAGGATCGGCAGCTTTCTGCTCCAGATCATCGAAATCCATTACATATTTGTCATCTTCCAATAACAAAGAATTTCGCAGTAAAACCCTTTCGTTGTTTTCAACCACTGTCCCAAAAGGATAAAACACAGGTGTTTGAATTACGATCTGATCACCCGGATCCGTATAAGCCTGAATTGCCATACTGATAGCAGGCATAACGCCGGCAGTTTTTAGCAACCATTCTTCTTCAACGCGCCACCCGTAATGACTGGAAATCCAGTTGGTAATCGATCTGAAGTAATCGCTGGTAGGTTTGGTGTAACCGTAAATTCCATGTCGAGCACGTTTTTGCAGTGCCTCGATAATTCTTGGTGAAGTTTGAAATTCCATATCAGACAACGACATCGGCAGCGGCCCGGACGCTGCATCGGCACCAGTTTGGTAAGCAACTTCGTCGTTTACCCCGCCGTCATAAGCGAAATCCCACTTGATGGAATTCGTTCCCCTCCGATCGTGCACAACATCAAATGGATTGTCCGACGATGGTGCTGGCGGTTCCACACTCGCAACTCCCTGGGCCTGCGCGGCTGCGCTTCCTGAGTTTGTAATCAAGGCTCCCGTCGATGCGGCGCTGACAAGCTTGAGAAAATCTCGTCTGGTATTCGTCGTCATGTCGATATCTACTCACTTTGCTGGGCCAGGCGAGACATTTTCTTGTATTAGTTGAAAAACAGATTGCCTGGTAGTACTCCTAAACCTGCAAGTCAGCATACGACTATTGGCGTCAGAGTAAAATCTTGCGACTCGACGAAAATAACCAATCGGGTTTGTTTTTACTCTGGACACGATTTACTCGGTGCCTCCGCCACCACTCCCGACTGTTCGACCGCTGTATCTCAGAAACGCAACGTCAGACCAGCGTGCAGCGCAAACAAGTCGACATCGTAATTGCCACCGAAGAATCCTTCGGCTGCATTCGCAGAACTCCCAACGCCGGAAATATCGGTCGAAACAATGGCAAAGTCCAGGTCCAGTCGATCGAACGAACGATTGGCGAGACCCAGCATGTAGGACCGTGTTGGCCCTGGCGGGAAGACATCCCAGGCCGCCCGATCTGTCGGCGAGATTGCCTGGCGGTACATGTAACCAAACCGCCATATCCACTCCTCACTCATCGAATAGCGAAATCCGATCCGCCATGTATCCGTATCTTGAGATTGAATTACGCGTGCGACTGCAAATGGCATATTGTCCCGCGTGCCGGTGATCTCCTTCTGCACATTCCTGGACCATTTCGTGAACTCGTACTGCAAGTAGGTCGTCCAGCGCTCTCCGAGCCTGAAATCACCGCCGACGGCAATCTGCTCGGGCGGAATTGACCCGAGTACTACGCTACCGGGTCCGGGCACGTGGTCGACAACGGGTCCTGGCGTTGGCGCAAACACCTGGAATTGCCCCCCGAGCGTGCCGTCGACCTTGTAATCGATCCCCGATCGATACATTCCACCGAGGCCCCATTGGCCGGACTTCGGTCGGTACTGTATGCCCAGCCGATAGCCGCTGAAGTCCGTTGCCGTCATGTCACTGACGGTCAGCGTATCCAGTGTGTCCGGGTTTCCATCCTGATCCAGGTCAAGCGGAAACGCGATACTTGAATCCTGCTCCATCCTCGAAATTCGCCAGGCAGCGCCAATGCTGAGTTCTTCGGAAAACTTGTACGCGGCGCCTAGAGAAAACTCCATCACAACCACTTCATCGAACAGATGAGGCCTCAGGTTGGTGTCCGGGATACCGTAATCGGCTTGGCCGTAGTCCACCGAAAATCCGAACGATGGCGTCAGTCCCAGGCCGATGCCGAGACGTTCACCGATCTTGAAATTGGTGAACAAACTGCCGGCCGGTACGAATTCACGTTCCGCTGTGGTCGGCGTATTCGGTCCGGTCGTGCTGCTGGTCGCTTCCGAAATCGTGGGCGCCAGGTTGAAGACGAACTCGGACTGCCGCGCGAACGCAAGGCCGGCTGGATTGAAAACGAGCGCCTCTGCCGTCTGCGCGCTGGATACCGCAGCACCGCCAATACCGCCATACCTTGCCGACGCCAAGACAGGATTTTCGGAATGCGCAGTTGACGAAAATACGAGGACGCCCACGAGGAATGTAAAGGGAATTGTGTTGGCGTTGATCAGTAATCTTGTCATTAGCTTGTCTCCAGGGGTGGAAGTGTTCCGGCCACCGACTCACCGGACAACGCGGCTGGGGTACACCGCGCGCTCACGAGAATCTTTCGATGGATGACCAAGCTCGCGCTTGACCTGGTTTTCGATTGACCGGGCCGAGAATTCGTCAAGACCTAACTGCTGACGTACTCGAGCCAGCATCCGCTCTTCCGACTGCAGCAACACCTCGTCGCTCCAGACCGCTTCGACAGTCGCCTGGTAGACATCTCGAGCGCGGTTGCTACGGTACTCTTGCGTCTCTGCAACGTTCGGAAAAAGGAGGTTTGCCGCAGTCTCTGCCATCCGCCTAATGGGATGCAGCAGCAACGTGATTGCGCCCGCGGCCGCGATGCCCAGCCAAACACTGTCGAACGGTAGCGCTTGCTCCATGGATTCCGTGACGACAAAAAATGTCACGGCGAATGGAACGACGGTGACTGCGTGCCTTAAGGTTTCCTTCAGGTGCAGTTCGATGCCAAACAACTGGTGGCGCAGAATGCCGTAGCCGACCAGCGGGATGTAGACGATGGGCATAATGGCGATTGACATGAAAACGTAGCGCCACATCGGCGATTCCGTCGGTACAAGGTGAAACACCGTGGCCCAGACGACGAACAACACATCGCGGGTAACAAACGCAATGACGTAAGCCTTCATTCGCTTACGCTGAAATTCGGTTCGTGCATGCTTTAACGCCGTGACAGCAAAGACAATTGCGGCCAGGTAAACCAGGCTCAATACCAGGCCCAGCGGGCGCAACATCGAACCCGGGACGGGCTCCCAGGATCCGCCGGGCGCGGGTCGCAGTCCGGCGACGAGAAGCTCGGACCAGCCCAGGCCGATGGCCGCGCTTGCGGCACCCGCCAGCAGTATCAGGCCCCGACCGATCGGCGTCCTGAACGGCAACACATACGGCGTGTCCAGCGTGGCGAGGAAGAAGAGGTACGCGCACGGCTTGAGTGAGACGGCCACGGTGCCGATGCTGACCAGTAGCCAGACTGAATCTTGCGAGGTCAGCAGGTACTGGCCGCCATGCAGACCAAAGATGACAACGCCCTCGATAAGCAGCAGGCCAGAAAGCCGCTGGTTTTCCTGTGCCTCCGGTCGGGCAACGTAAACAAGGGCACCAGCGAATACCGCCAGTATCAGGCAGGCAATTGCAGGAAGAGCCAGGGGGTTCCACGTCACGGCCGATCGCTCCTAGACCCCGGCGGCTGCGCTCTCGAGATCCAGGGCACGCGCGAGTTCGTTTGTTTCGATCGGAATTGAAATGCTGCTTTTTGTGCTGTTCTTTGTGCACGCGTTCATCGCAGTTCACCCAAATTGACTGGCTGTACCCAAGACCTGTTGGTGTGCGGTGATATATCTCACTTGAACGACTGTGTGCCGAAATAAAGAGGTCGCACCAAGTTAAGCGAAACTTTGCGAGATAATGGGTATAGCTCGCAGCGATTAGTTCGGTTTGACCCCTAATCCTCTCCCCCGGTCTTAGGGATATTCAGCAGAGCCCGCATATAGTCTAATAGGCGCCGGCCTTCAATATCCGTTCAACTCCAATGAAACGAAACTCGCTTTATGGTTACTCCCAGAGAGAGCTGACTCTTGTTTGGGTCGCGTTAGTGCTCTGCTTCGCAACCGGCAACACCAACGCTGCCGGTTGTGAAGCCGCAGCCAACACCGTGACCGATATTCCCCTGGTCTGCTTTGACCGCGAGCTGTACCTCGACACAGAGGCAACAACATCGGCAAACGCGAGTGTTGGTGACCTTAATGGCGATGGGAGTCTCGATATTGTGCTGATCAAGGGGCGCCACTGGCCCGTTACCAACCAATACCTGCTCGGCGATGGCTCCGGGAACTTCGACGCGGCCGAGGACTTAGGCGATGTCGCCG
Organism: Woeseiaceae bacterium; assembly: GCA_051007895.1. GTDB lineage: Bacteria > Pseudomonadota > Gammaproteobacteria > Steroidobacterales > Woeseiaceae > SZUA-117. The sequence continues at coordinate 4,238 of JBPCYD010000003.1, read as the reverse complement.
ATCGCTCCTATACAGGTGCGCTAGCCGACCTGGATCGCGACGGTGATCTTGACATCGTCGTTAGCAATGACAACCCCGATCGGAGTCTTGTTTATCTCAACGCTGGCGACGGCCGATTTTCTGAAGGATCTACATTCGGTCAACCGCAATGGAACACCCGCAACGTTAGCGCCACGGACATTAACGACGACATGCTGCCCGACATCATAGTTGCCAATCGTGGACCACTTGAAGGGCCAAGCCCGAATTACATCTGTCTGAACCTGGGCGACGGGCGATTTCAGACCGACTGTCGGCAATTTTCCGATGAGTCGGCCACAACCATCACACCATATGATGTAAACGGTGACGACCTTATGGATCTTGTTGTTCCGCATCGCGATGGGGGGCAGAGTCATATTTACCTGGGGCAGTCACGTGAAGGAAATCGATTCGAGGCTAAGCCCTTTGGTCCTCCGCAATCTGCGATTCGTGCAACGGCTGTCGTGGATTTTGATCAAGACGGTGAGGTGGATATCGTGGCTATTCACACGGGCAATTCGGAGGGCGGTGACGGTGTCGTGGACAGGGGGCGAAACTTCCGCGGATCCACTATTTTTTATGGCCTGGGCGACAACAGGTTTTCAGAGGCGTATGTCATCGATGACTCGTCACGCATGCCGTACGCCTTGGCGATATCAGACCTGAATCAGGATGGCGCCATGGACATCTTGGTCGGTTATGTCGAGGCACCCACAACGGTTTTTCTCAATCGGCGATCTGACAGACAGTTCCACAACTTTGATTTGAGTGACAACGAGGGAACGACCTACGGATTCGCCGTTGGCGACCTTGACGACGATGGCCAATCGGACATAGTGGTCGCCAAATCAGGCGCACGTAACAGAGTGTTTTTCGGCAGCCAGGAATAAGAGATTAAGGGGTCGAACCGATGTTTCGAGTGTCGATTAGTTCGGTCCGACCCCATTTTTCACATTTTTTCAGCTTTTGTTTACTCACTCCACGTCTTGACACGCCGCATCATGGATATGTTGTTAACTTGCCGTATACCGGCAACTTTGGTCGAGAATTCCTGAAAAGCACTATTGCCCTGCAGATCGTCGACGTACTTGTTGGCTGCAGCCGCGTCGGGAGCGGAAAACAGCGCTACGTGGTTCGTTGCGCCGCCGCCATAACGCAATTGCATCAGTCGTATTGAACCAGGATTTTTTACGCTTTTGATCATCTCCTCGAAAGCCGCTACATAGGTCGCGGGATCACTGACTGACATCGTAACAACCAGCAAAGCACCGTGATCGGTCCAGCCGGACCCTTCAGCCAATAATTGCTGCGCCATGCTATTGCTGACAACTTCGGAGCTCCCTTCTGCGGCCTGCTGAAATGTCATCCATTCCTGGCTCGTGAATACGCGCTGGTCCCTCGCCACTAAATCCTCAAAACTCTCAAACGAGATCACCAACGTACGATTTGCCTGGCTGTTGCCGGCGAACATCGGCGCCCAAAGTGTGGCTGTCTGACCACGCATGAGATCTGTCGTAAAAAATTGATCCATGGCCGCCATATTTGCCCTGGTATTATTGACATCGAGCGAGACGACTCGCTCGACCGGGTCAGCGTACGACAGTGCGGACAGTGCCATGACGATTGTAGCAAGGGCACCGCTAATAATTTTCCTGATTGAACTGGACATTTGATATCCCCTTATCATTTTTATCAAATCCAGTAGATGCCTCCCGTGGCATATTGTCAATGCGTATCGCACGGCTTGCGCCACCCTTCTACGTAGTACGCAGTTAGTCCGCTTTCAGTGGGCAAATATGGTTAGCGCCGGCCAAACAGTTAGACTGATTCTAAGAGTAAAAGGGGTCGAACCGATGTTTGGAGTGTCGATTAATTCGGTTCGACCCGGTAACCAGACAACAATTGATTCGACGCAACGGGTAATGAGCAAATTGCTCGAATCCTGATTGCCTACCGCCTCAATTCCGCTTCAATGGCATCGCGCAACGATTCCATTTGGGAAACGACGTACGTGCCGAACATGAGCCGATCGTTAGTGGAGTCGAAAATTTCGTAATACGCATTCTTGAATGCTCGATCGGAGCACAACTCTCCAAATTCATAGCTGACGTTAGTTTCGTAAGGCGCCATGAATGCCTGCTCAGTGGTTAGTGCAGGATCAACAGGCGCGATGGAGAAATCGACATGCTCCCATATGATGGTGCCGGCACGACTCAGGTCAGAGAAAAAGTATCCGACTCGAATCTGGGCATTTTCAATTTCTGAATACATTGTCGAAATCTGGCGCCGCAATTCCTGGTTTTCCATTGACGAGAGCGCACTTTGTGCGATCATTTCATCGTAGGCAGATCGCTCAACAACAAGTGGCACCATGCCCTGGTGACTCGCCAGTGAAAGATCAAAAACTGCAGTTGTGTCATCTGCCAATTGACAGTCCTTAAGCGCCTGCATACCCCGCACATAGGATTCACTGCGTGCAGTGTAGAACTCCGCAATTTGATTCTCTGCTGCAATCATTGTCGTCAGATCGGCCTGCAATGCTTCCAGGTGTTGTTTGTGCGACGCGACTCGTTCCTGGGCAACACTGCTGTGACATGGCAACGATATGGCGACAATACTTGCTGCGGTTATTTTGGTGCTTCGCAGCAATGCTGCCGTTTGCTCGACCGTCAACCCGAGTTTTGAATTCTTGTACTTCATTCTTGCCTCCCTCTGTCAGGTCGTTTCCCAAAAGGTTCTGTCTCGAGGAAAAGTATAGCTCAACGACCAGTGCGTCGATCTTACGTGCCAACGGATTTATTACCCGGGAGGGTTTTTTATTGTTTATTTTCGAGAATCAAAAACAAAGATAAAGGGTCGAACCGATTTTTTGCGCGACCAGTCTTGGCCTGCCACTTTCAGCGCGAGCATGATCGCCCCGGCAATGTAAACCAACGCAAAAAGAACCAGGGGCGTGAGGATGATTGTTCTTCGGCGAGGGAATGTCATGGGCGATGGATGCTATCACTGCCTACGGCACTATACCTTCAGAGCACGAAATTCGTGTTTGTCAGGAACGCAAAACTGACGGACCAAGGTAGATTTGCGGCCCGGTGAGCACATTGGGATTTCGAACAGCGATCCAGTCAAGGCACCAAAGTGGGCACGTAAGTTTAGCTATGCGCTAACCGCCTTGGTACCTGGCAAGATACTGCTGATGTTTCTCCTCGGCGTAAAAGAAAGGTGGCGCTCGTTCGATCTCCGTTGTTATCCGATCATGCCCGGTCAGCGACAGCCGCTCTTCATGATGCCTGCGCGACGCCTGCGCTGTCCTGAGCTGTGCCTCGGTGGAAGTGAAGATGACCGAGCGATATTGAGAACCAATATCGTAGCCCTGTCGAAAGCCCTGGGTGGGGTTGTGTCCATTCCAGAATGACGTTAGCAATTCTTCATAACTGATCACGGCCGGGTCATAAACCACGAGTACGACCTCTGCATGTCCGGTGTCTCCACCACAGACTTCTCTATAGGTGGGGTGTTCCAGTTTCCCGCCCGCGAATCCGACTGCCGTGGTGTAGACGCCTTCGAGCTCCCAGAAGCGCTTCTCTGCGCCCCAAAAGCAGCCCATGCCGAAAACGGCCGTTTCAAGCCCGGCCGGAAATGGTGGCTTCAACTCCGTGCCATTGACAAAGTGGCTTTCCGGAGTCGGCATTGGCGTTCTCCCTTCCGGCAGCTCAGCGTCGACCGCATGCATTATGAATCTCCGGCGGCAGACAATCGGTTGTCTGCATCTTTTACATTACCGTCTGTCTGACTAACGGCGACGACCAGCAAGACACCAACACCCATGACAACAAGATAGATTCTGGCAAGACCGTCGAGCCCCAGTACGAACGGAAGGGCGACGAAGGCAACGCCGGCGATTGAGTCGAGAAGGAGGTGCGTTCTGAACGGAATTGCGTTGACTGCACTGAACGTATAATCAGTGAGCAGGCTGTATACAATCAATCCGGCGCCGCCAACGACGGACGCCCAATGGGCAATCATCGACTGCTCGCTTATACCCAGAATAAAAGGCGCAATGATCAGCACGACTGCAGCTGCATAATCACCCAGGCCGTGCAGTTTGGCGTTAAGAAATTTCATATTGGTATCCCTGTTGTTTTGTTAGATGACGATCGCCTATTCCGCACTCAGCGTCGGATAGGCCTCAATGTAAACCCAGTCGTTGGCCTTGG
>JBPCYD010000002.1:0-28174 GCA_051007895.1 Woeseiaceae bacterium | reverse complement strand
AGACCGGTATGCCGGCAATACGCAGGTAAAGTCCGTCCGTTGCGCCCGTGCTCATCGTCGGTATAACCGGAACGCCTGGCCACATGTCATTCGTAATCGATTCGATTGCGCCCAGCATCTCGTCGGTCAGCGGGGAGGGGGGAGAGGGTTTCGCAGGTGCCGCACGCGTTACAACGACCTGATTGTTGCCAATGACAGTCTCCAGCGTGGTGTGCACAGCGTCAATGGATTCACCTGGCAACACGCGGCAATTAATGGTCGCACGCGCGCGCTGGGGCAGCGCGTTGTCGGCATGCCCGGCGTCAAGGCGCGTCGCCACACAGGTCGTTCGCAGGCGCGAATTGTAGTAGGGCGTATCGGCCAGGTACGCGATCGCCGAGGGATCGGGCGGACTCTGCAATACACCGCGCATAGCCGCCGCCAGTTCACCCTCTTCGAGTGCTGCGGATCGTTCGAAAAACAGTGACGTCACCTCGTTCAAACTCACCGGAAAGGCGTGATTCTTTATTCTTACGATCGCGTCTGCGAGGTCATAAATGGCATTGTCTCTCACTGGTAGAGAACTGTGTCCGCCCGGGTTTGTCGTCTCGAGGATGAATGTCTGGTAGACCTTTTCGCTGGCCTGCACATTGTTCGAGATGTGTATGCCGTCCTGCATCGAACCGCCACCGCCCTCGTTCAATGCATACTCTGCATCGATCAGGTCCCGATGCTCTTCCAGAAGCCAGTTGACTCCATTGTGATTGCCGGTTTCCTCGTCGGCAGTCAGCGCAATGATGATGTCGCGGTCTGGCTGAAATCCTTCTTCCTTTAGCCGGATGAAATTGGTGATGTGGATTGCCGCTTCGTCCTTGTCGTCGGTCGTGCCGCGACCATAGTAGTAGCCGTCCTGTTCCACAAATGTAAACGGGTCGAGTGTCCAGTCAGCGGGGTCGGCCGCGACAACGTCAATGTGTGCGAGTAACAGCAGCGGTTTGCGGCCAGCATCACGGCCGCGATAGCGCGCCACGAGGTTACCTTTGCGCTCAGCCGGTGCCAGCACCTGCACATCTTCCTCCGGAAATCCAGCAGCAATCAGCCGGTCGGCCATTGCCTGCGCGGCAGCGGTATTGTCGCCGGTCGCGTCGGTCGTATCAGTCTCGACAAGCTCTTTAAGGATGTCCCGTGCCATTTGTTGATGGGGCAGTAGCTCGGTTGAAACCGGTGTTTCCGCGGGTGCCATCGCCGGTTCGATTGCTGCTTCCTCGTTGCTGCAGCCTGGCAGAAAGACAGGTGCGAGGAGTGCCGCAAGTAAGACAAGGTGGTGGTTCTTGAACATTGGATTTCCTGCGATGAGTGCTGGTCTGATAGGTGGATGTGCATTCTGAACCATGTTGCGTACTGGCGGGAAGTGTTACTCGGTGATTTGGTTCATGTAAAAAATATTTGACATGAAGGTTTGGTGAGAATATGATGTAAAAAATTTTTGACATTAAGGGTTGCTGACGTGGATATGTCATTCCGGGAAAAAAGCATCATTGGGTCGCTCGTGATTACTGTAGGTATATTTGGGGGCTATTTTTTTGAAGTTTTTGATGCATTTACGTCGAACTCTTCAGATGGAATCGCTGGCCTGTCCAGCGCGCTCGTTGGCGTGATCATTACAGTGGTTATCGTCGAAGTCGTCTACCAGGTTTCGATCGCTATTTTTGGCGGCGAAGAAGAAAGCGATGAGCGAGACCGGCTTGTCCACGCAAAAGCGGTACGGATCTCTTATTACGTACTCGCAGCTGGCTGCATTACCACAATCGGACATCTGCTGATTTCGGAAATGGCGGGTGAGCGGTTCCGCGATAGTCTCACCCAAACCCCCATCTTTATCGCTAACATGCTTGTTTTCAGCTTTATCATTTCTGAGATCGTCGGTTTCGCGATGCAGCTCTATTACTATCGTCGGGGCGTCTGACGTGAAGAAATGCTCGATTCGCAACTGCGTTCGGGATTTGCGTGCCGCGGCCGGAGATATGACACAGCAGGAACTCGCCGAAAAGATTGGGGTGACCCGGCAAACCGTAGTGGCGATCGAAAAGGCCAAGTATTCGCCGTCACTGGAAGTTGCGTTTCGGATAGCAGAGACCTTTGATGTTCCACTGGACGACGTATTCCAGCACGGCCCCTGACACTGATTATGATCATCGCGAGCCTCGTGAAAGGGCCTCAATAGTGTAGAGTTGCCGTGCCCATAATAATAACCGGGGGAGTTGCTCAATGACGCGTTCGGGGCTTGCCTGCGTGGCATGTTTGTTCATATCGAGTGGTGTTGCTGCTGCGGAAATAGACCGCAGCGAGTTTCCAGACAACCTGAAAGCTATGGAATGGCGTGAGATTGGTCCGTACCGAGGCGGTCGGTCTGCCGCGGTAGCAGGCATTCCAGGCGATCGAAGTACCTATTATTTCGGTAGTACAGGAGGTGGCGTCTGGAAAACCCGGAATAGCGGTCAAGCGTGGGTTAACGTATCCGACGGTTACTACGGCGGTTCCATCGGTGCCGTTGCCGTTTCCGAGTGGGATCCCAACGTTGTGTACGTCGGCGGCGGCGAGAAAACAGTACGAGGCAACGTTTCGCCCGGTGACGGAATGTGGCGTTCGACAGATGCAGGCGATACCTGGGCCCGAATCGGCCTGACCGATTCGCAACATATTTCACGCGTAAGGATTCACCCCCGCGATCCGGACCTGGTTTATGCCGCGGTGATGGGGCACTTGTTTGGACCCAACGATGAGCGGGGCGTGTATCGATCCAACAACGGCGGCGAGACCTGGGAAAGAGTCTTGTTTGTAAATGATGAGGTCGGCGCCGTGGATCTTGCGATGGATCCAACCAATCCGCGAATTCTGTATGCGAGTTTCTGGCGCATTCTAAGGACCCCTTACAGTCTCGAAAGCGGCGGAGAAGGGTCGGGGATTTACAAGAGTATCGATGGCGGTGACTCCTGGGAGGAACTGACGCGCAACGAGGGCCTGCCACAGGGCACCGTAGGCATTAGCGGCATTGCAGTGTCGCCAACGAATAACAAGAATGTTTACGCGATCATCGAAGCAGAAAACGGCGGCGTCTTTCGCTCCAGGGACGGTGGTAAGACGTGGTCGAGAACCAGTGAAGACCGCAACCTGCGGCAGCGGGCCTGGTACTACACGCGAATTTACGCGGACCCGGCGGACGAAGAGTCTGTTTATGTTTTGAACGTGCAATTTCATTATTCGAAAGATGGCGGCAAGACTTTTTCCACAATCGATGTGCCACATGGCGATAATCACGATATGTGGATAGATCCAGCCGATCCACTGCGCATGATTCAAGCCAATGATGGTGGTGCCAACGTTTCGTTTGATCGCGGCGAGACCTGGTCGACGCAGAGTAATCAGCCGACATCGCAAATGTATCGTGTATCGACAGACAACGACTTTCCGTATCGATTACTGGGAGGACAGCAGGACAACTCCGCCGTCAGAATTCGTTCTCGTTCCGCCTTCGGCAATTCGATTGGTGTGCGCGACTGGGAACCGACTGCTGGCGGCGAGAGCGGTCACATCGTCGCGAAACCAGATGACCCGGACATCGTTGTCGGCGGATCATATGGCGGTTACCTGCGAGTCATCAATCATCGGACGGGCAGCGTACGGTCAATCGACGTGTGGCCGGACAACCCGATGGGGTGGGGCGCTGCGGAATTGAAGTATCGCTTTCAGTGGAACTTCCCCATTTTATTTTCCATGCATGATCCCGACGTGCTGTACGTCGCTGCAGACGTCTTGTTTCGCACAGACGATATGGGGCAAAGCTGGGAGACGCTCAGCCCGGACCTGACGCGTAATGACAAAAGCAAGATGGGTGCTTCTGGTGGACCAATTACCAAAGACAACACCAGCATCGAATACTACGGCACGATTTTCGCCGTGGCAGAGTCACATCATGAGAAAGACGTTATCTGGGCCGGCAGCGACGACGGCCGTGTCCACGTGACGCGGAATGACGGCGACAGCTGGGCGGATGTCACGCCGAGCGGGCTTCCGGAATGGGCGCAAATCAACAGCATCGATATTCACCCGGTTGAACGCGGCGGTGCTTATATCGCGGCAACGCGCTACAAGTTGGATGATTTCGAGCCTTACTTGTATCGCACCACCGATTGGGGTCGTAGCTGGCAGAAGATCACGTCGGGTATCCCTGGTGATGAATTCACGCGCGTGGTTCGTGCGGATCCGGATCGGCCGGGTTTGCTCTATGCCGGAACTGAGGAAGCTATCTATTATTCTCTGACGGATGGTGCCAGCTGGCAGTCGCTGCAGCTCAATCTGCCGGTATCACCCATCACTGATTTGGCGGTTAAAGAAAAAGACCTGGTAGCGGCGACGCAGGGTCGTGGCTATTGGATACTTGACGACTTGAGCGTTCTGCATCAGCTGGACGGCGCTACGCAATCCGAGCAGGCTTTCCTCTATGACCCCCGTGACGCATATCGGCTGACCGCTGGCGGTCGCGCCGAGGAGCCTGGCAACGCAGGCACCAATCCTCATGTCGGCGTTGTCCTGCATTATTCACTAGGTGAAGAACCCGCAGTCGATACAGAAATATCACTACGAGTTTTTGCCGAGCGGGATGCTGATCCAATCTGGACCTGGACGCGCAAACCGCCCGCAACTGACGGGGAGGAAAAGGAGGAACCCGGACCTAACGACCCACCCGACACCGCGCTTCTCTCGTCGGATAAAGGACTGAATCGTTTCGTATGGGACCTCCGCTACCCGGGTATGGAACGATTCGACGATTTAATCATGTGGTCAGATATGCGAGTCGGTCCGAAAGCAGTGCCGGGCACGTATCGTGCGGAGCTGGCCGTTGGCGGCGTCGTGCGGGACGTAGAATTCGAGGTATTGGCGGACCCACGTTCAGCATCGCGTCCGGCCGACTACCGGGCACAGTTCGAGTTCATTATGGAGACGAGGGAACTTCTGTCAGCTGCACACACAGAGGTCAGAAAGATTCGTCGCCTGCGGACACAGCTGGAGGCGTTGCAATTACGGCTGGAGCAAGACGCAGAGTCGGACAGCCGAGTCGCGGTCCTGCTGGAAGAGATCCATGCGATCGTTGAGACTATAGACCCCATCGAAGAGGCCATTTATCAGACGCAAAATGAAAGTCGGCAGGATCCATTGAACTATCCAATCCGATTGAATAACAAGCTGACCAGCTTGATGAGAACGGTCGACGTTGGTGATGCCCGTCCTACTGAAGGTGCCATAGGGGTCCGCGACGAGTTAAGCACCGCGTTAGAGTCCGAGCTCGAATTGCTGGAGTCCGTTTGGGAGGAAAACGTCCCGGCGCTAAATAGCCAGATTCAGGAAATGGGTATCGATCTGGTTTCGATATCCGACGAATAGAGGGAGAGACAGGTATGAAATTAGGCAGAATTTTGTCAGTGGGTATGGCAACGGTATTGATTATCGTTGCCGGCATCGTGAACGCGCAACAGGAGCGCAGTTATATTGACGGGCGCTCTGCGTCCGATGAAAATCTGCCGCCTTTTAGTGGCGCAGTGATGGTGGGCGACACGCTATACCTGTCCGGAGTGCTGGGCCTGGTCGACGGCGAAGTGCCGGCCGATCCTGCCGAAGAAGCCCGTGTGGCAATGGATGCCATCAAGAGAGGCGTCGAGGCGGCAGGCATGACCATGGATGACCTCGTGATGGTGCAAATATATTGCTCCGATGTAGCGCACTATGGTGCGTTCAACGGAGTCTATAAAACCTACTTCACAAAAGAATATCCGGCACGTGCTTTTATCGGTGCGGGCGATCTGCTTTTCGATGCGCGATTTGAAATCCTGGCAACAGCGGTGAAACGATAGCATTGACGACGAAATAGATCGTGCCGCGTTATGCGGAACGCGGCACGTCTCCAGGTTTGTCTAGTTGTCGAGGCCGATCGTTTCGAGCAATTCAATGAATCGCGGGTCGTCGCGGATGAAATCGTAAGAAGGGTTGATGCGCATGGATAACAGGCTGCGGATTCCGGTCCCTTTATCATGCGCGTCACTCAGGGCGGCGATCGTATTTTCGCCGTCGCCAATAGCGGCGTAGATTTCCGGGACTTCAGTAACAAGATTCAGCTGGGCAATCAGCGCTTCGGGGCCTGCCTCAAGTTCCTCGCCCGCCTGGGCACGAATGATCAACTCGCCAAGGGCGATCGCTGCCGGGATGTCACGATTGGTTGTTCGCGCCCAGGTTTCCAGCTGTACGGCGGCTTCCACGGCGCGCCGCGCGCGAATTTTTGCGACCCACAAATTTGTCATTAGTGACGAGTAGGGATCGTTCTCGATCGTCGTTGCGCCCACTTCGAACGACTCATCCCACTGGCGCGCATCGGCAAGGATATAACTCAGGTTGGCAGCCATCAGCGTCGACAGGGGGTCGGCAGCAACGGCTCTCCTTGCTACATCGATTGCCTCATCATGCTTGCCCTGCCACGACAGCAAGTGTGAGTACCAGTGCAATGCATTGATATTCGAGGAATCCACTGCCAACGCGTTTTGAAACGACCTTTCTGCACCATTCCAGTCATAGGTGTGTAACAGCCGGTGCCAGCCCAGCACTGCCGCCGCATCAGGCGAGTCCGGATCAAGCGCAATTGCCCTGTTAGCCGCCGCGGTTGCTTCCATACGCACCTGCATCGGGTCCGCGGAGCTCGGATAGTCGGGTAGTTCCAGCCAGGCCTCTGCCAGGCCAGACCAGGCCGGCGCGAATTGCGGATCGATGCGCACAGCCAGGTTCAGACGGTCAATGGCAGCCAGCAGCGTATCGGGCCCGCGCCTTGACAGCGCCTGTTTAGCGGCAAAATACGATTCGAGCGCCAGCATGCTTTCAGTGGGGACGACACTGATCCTTTCTTCTTCCGCCTCACTCAACTGCGCTCTGAGTTCATCGGCGATCGCAGCGGCTACCTCGCCCTGAATTGAAAACAGATTGACGGCATTCAATTCGCGGTCGTACGTGTCTGCCCAAATGGTTTCATCGGTACGGGCGTCAATCAGTTGCAGATTAACGCGTAGATCATCGCCGGCACGCTCGACGCCGCCGTCGAGGACGCTGCCCACACCCAGTTCCTCGCCGATTTCCCTTACATTCTTCGAAGTATTCTTATATTGCATGACCGACATTCTCGATATCACTTTCAGATTTGATATCTGGGTCAGGCGGGTAAGCAGATCATCATGAATGCCATCGGCGAGAAACTCTGCATTTTCCTCGGCAGCGCTTCGATCGGTGAAAGGAATGACTGCGATTGAGCGCCGATAATCGACGTCCGGGTCCGGCACGATCTGGTCAGGAAAAATATAGTTATCAACCACGAGGAAGATGACCGCCACCCCGAGGAGTGCCATAACGATGTGATTGAGTTTGCGGCCAGTCTGTACCGTAATGCTTTGTGTCTTGTCGACATCCGAGGTGGACTTCAGGCCTTCTGGTGTTAGTTCAAATGCCCACGCGAGCAGTACGGCAATCGGAAAGGTCAGGATTAGAAAAAGGACCAGGATTTGCAAGGCCCAGTCGGGTGCATTAATAAATGGAAACAGGACGTCTGCGACCTGAATGATCAGCCAGGAAACCAGGACGTAGGCCAGGCTGACCTTGAATATATTGCGTCGCCTTAGCTCTCCCAATAGGGCCATGCTGTGCTCCGATTGCAACCTTTCACGGATTCTACCGGGCAGGCCAAAAAATCTCGCTGGCCCGGTGGATTTTTATTCTTCTGCTTCGCCGTCCCAGTAGTCTACCGCGGTCGATTTCCTTGCAAACAGGAGAAATGTATCAGGATCGGACGGGTCCCTGGTTTTACCGTGCCAGACACCGTATTTGTCAGAATCAGGATAAAGGAAAACGTCAGTGTGATCGTTCGTACTTAACGCGATATAAGTGAGATCCGCATCGGATGTGTTAATGATCTGATGTGGCTGCGCAGGATCCGGTGGTGAGCAAATAAAGTCGCCCGCACGAATGGGATGCTCCTCGTCGGCATGTCTGAGGGTTCCCTCGCCGGACACAATGTAGAACATTTCCTCGATCACATAGTGCGAATGATAGGGCCAGGCGCGCTTGCCCGGCGCTAGTTTAACGACGCCGTAGCCCAGCTTTTCCGCCCCAATTTTCCCGGAGACCTCGGCGCGCTGCGCCCCGAATTTTTCACCTTTGCCGAATTTAGAAAATTCCAAATTGTCCATATTTATTATAAGTTTAGACATATTATCTTCCGAAATTTCTAGGTTATTGTCACACCCTCTTTTTATCTGCTTCCAGGAATCGCTAAGCCCACGCTGCGGTGGCGGCTCAGTGGCAGGTGAGTGTCCGAACCGTACGTTATTGCATCGCCATGGGCAATGGATCGTCATTCGGATTGCCCTCGGGTCATGACATCTGCTCCAATGCACGTTTCCGAATATTTACAAAGGCCATGCGATGCTGAAGAAAACCACGGCCACGCTCATCCTGATTGTTCTCACCACTTGGCCAGCAGTATTTGCCGGCAGTGCGGAATTGCAGCGGCATACCGTCATTGCGGACGGTCATCCCATTGCGCTGTGGGAAAAGCGTGCTGACGATGCGGTCGAGGCGGTATTGTTGGTGCATGGCAGAACCTGGAGTGCATTACCGGACTTTGACCTGCAAGTAGACGGCGAAGATCTTTCCATGATGGATAGCCTCGTCGACGAGGGTTACGCCGTCTACGCGGTCGATCTACGCGGTTATGGCGCCACACCCCGCGATGCATCGGGGTGGTTGACACCGAACCGGGCGGCTGATGACGTCGCTATCGTGATTGCCTGGATTTCAAACCAGGGCGACTGGGATTTAAAGCCACATCTTTTCGGCTGGTCCATGGGGTCCACAATTTCACAGCTTATGGTGCAGCGACATCCTGAACTCGTTGCTTCGCTCATTCTGTTTGGCTATTGGCGTGATGTCGATGGAATCATTCCCTCCGACGAACCGGGCATAGAGCCGCTCAGGGAAACCAATACGGCCGAGGCAGCGGCGAGTGATTTTGTTACGCCAGGTTCGATCAGCCGGCGTGCAATCGATGCTTACGTGGCCGCGGCGCTGCAAGCGGATCCGGTGCGCGTCGATATTCGCGGTATGGATCAATACAACGCGCTTGATGGAGCAACAATTTCAACGCCCACGCTCGTGATCGCGGGAGAGCATGACCCACTTGCGCCAGCAGAGAACCAGGCCAGGTTGATGACGAGCCTGGCTACAGGACACAAACAGTACGTGTCTGTGCCAGACAGCGATCACGCCGCATTGCTCGAGAAACCGCGTAATTATTTTATCCATGAGATCGTGGCTTTCTTTGAAGGCGTTCGATTGATCAGGCATTAGAATCGTACCAGCCGATTATTTTCAGGCGCGGACGCAAACCGCCGCGCATGGCGGCCTTAAATACAATGGATGCGGTGGTTATGATATGCCTTCTTTGACTGTACGGATTGGTAACTGCATTGAGTGGCACAGCTAACGCGGTACGCGTCAGAGCATTGACGCGGAGTTACCAGGAGGGCGACAAGCAGCACCATGTGTTGCGCGACCTGGATATCGATGTTGCCCGGGGAGAATCAATAGCGCTCCGCGGCAGAAGCGGTTCCGGAAAATCGACGCTCCTCAATCTGATCAGCGGAATCGACATTCCCGACGCGGGGTCGGTAGAGGTAGCCGGGAAAAGCATTACCGGTATGAGCGAACGCGACCGAACGCTTTTTCGCCGGCAGCATATTGGCTTCGTTTACCAGGCATTCAACCTGGTCCCGACGCTCAATGTCGGTGACAACATCCGCCTTGTTCTCGAGCTAAATGGTTTTGAGCGCGATGCGGCGCGGCGGCAGACGCAGGAACTGCTCCAAGCAGTTGGTCTTGCAGACCGAATCACCAGTTATCCCGATGTGTTGTCCGGCGGTGAACAGCAGCGTGTCGCAATTGCACGGGCGCTCGCCCATAAGCCGTCGCTGCTGTTGGCAGACGAGCCAACGGGAAACCTCGACGACAAGACTGCAGAAAGCGTGCTGCAGTTGCTCGATGAAATGGTCCGGCAGGTGGGCGGAACGATGATTATTGCGACCCACAGCGCGACGGTAGCCAGCCGCTCAGACCGGGTCCTCGAGCTGCATAACGGAACACTGTCGCCTTGAACCCGGTCCTCATTCGCGCCAGCGCTGGATACCTGCTACGCCATCCGTGGCAACTCGCGCTGGCGTTGCTCGGCATCGGTATTGGCGTGGCCGTGATGGTCAGTGTTGACCTGGCCAACCAGAGTTCTCGTAAAGCTTTTATTGCATCCATGGATGCGGTCAATGGCGATGCGACGCATCAAATCCTTGCAGGGCCGGGCGGTATCGACGAGGCATTTTACGTCCGCTTACGCGTTGAAGAAGGCATTCATTCAATTGCGCCAATAGTCGCCGGCAATGTCCGTGTCAATAACCGCACGATGCAATTATTGGGCGTCGACGTGTTCGCTGAAAGAACATTTCGAAACTTTTCTTCTCCGGCAAATTCAGCGCCAGTCAATGACGATGGCTCAGGCCGGGGCAGCGAAGACACGGTACGCCGCTTTCTAGCCGGCGATGGCGCAGTGCTTATGTCTGCCCGGGTGGCAACGGAACTCGGTATAGCGTTGGATGAGGCGTTTGATCTGGTCGCGAACGGCAAGTCATTTACGGCCCGTATCGCCGGGTCACCAGGTGGTGATCAGGAAGGCCAGCTTGACAGCGTGCTGGTCGCCGATATTGCGGCGGCCCAGCACTGGCTCGGCCTTGCCGGAAAGCTCTCGCGAATCGACGTGAAAATCGGCGAGGCTGATAGCGAATTGGAGAGTCGGCTTCGTGCGCTGTTGCCTGACGGTACCGAATTACTGTCGGCTGCCGGTCGGACCCAAACGACGGCAGATATGAGTGATGCGTTCATGACGAACCTGTTCGCAATGAGTTTACTGGCGCTACTGGTCGGTATCTTTCTAATCTATAACAGCGTTGCGTTCGCTGTATTGCAGCGCCGGGAACTGATTGGCGTGCTGCGTGCACTTGGCGTAACGCGTCGACAGGTGTTCCGTCTGATCCTGACGGAAGCGGCTGTCATTGGATCGCTCGGTGCAGCACTTGGCATATTCGCTGGCATATGGCTGGGCGAAAAACTGGTGGTGCTGGTATCCCGTACGGTCAGCGATCATTACTTCGTTGTAAACGTCACTAACTTGAGTATCGATTCTGTATCTGTCGCGAAAGGTTTCATGGCCGGTCTGCTGGCGACGCTCGTCGCTGCGGCCATACCGGCCATGGAGGCGTCTGCCTATCAACCTCGCCTGACGCTTTCGCGATCGACGCTGGAAGCACGTGCCAGCGGAATGCTGCCAAAACTGGCCGGGGCCGGAATTGGGCTAATGCTTGTCGCAGGGTTAATACTGACCGTTTCAGGGAGCCACTTGGCGCCCGGCCTGGTAGCGCTGTTCATGCTAATTTTCGGATTCGCACTGTGCATTCCAATGTTTGTCCGCTCCCTGTCGGCTGCGTTTGAACCTTTGGCGGGCCGGTGGGGTGGCATGACGGCACGCCTCGCGGTTGGCAGTGTGAGCAAAAGTCTCAGCAGGACAGGGGTCGCGGTGGTTGCTCTGTCGATCGCGGTGTCTGCCACCATAGGCGTGAGCATCATGGTGGAAAGCTTTCGTCTATCGGTCAGCGATTGGCTGAATACTACGTTGCAATCCGACGTCTATGTTGGCGTGCCGCGCGGGTCACTGGATGAGCAGCTGCTAGCGGACCTTGTCGTCGTTCCAGGCATTGTCGAACACAGTACGAGTCGTCGTTCGTGGCTCGAAGACCGAAACGGACGCACGCAAATCATTGCCATACAGATGGCGTCAGGCAGTTATCGCGGTACGAAGATTCGCGATGGCAACCCCGAGAACGTCTGGCAACTTTTCGACCAGGAAGATGGTGTGCTCGTATCGGATGCTTATGCATACCGCGCACAGCTTGGCAGAGGAGATTCGCTTCGACTGAATACGGCCAATGGAGTCGTCACCTTCACGGTCGCGGCTGTATATCAAAGTTACGACTCGAACAATGGCGCCGTCATGATGAGTCGCAGCACTTATGATCGATATTTCGATGATCCAGCGATTGACTCAATCGGGCTTTACTTAAGACCAGGGACGGACGTGGACGACATCATGACGCAACTCCGTGAAGTTGCCAGCGGCCGACAGTCACTGATCATGAACAGCAATGCACGAATTCGTGATTTTTCGCTACAGATTTTCGACCGCACATTCGTCATTACGAACGTCTTGTACTGGCTGGCCGTCGGCGTGGCTGTGATTGGCATATTTGGTGCGATGCTTGCGTTGCAGCTAGAGCGCGCCCGTGAATACGGTATTTTACGCGCTATTGGCATGACGCCTGGCCAGACGGGCATGCTGGTCAGCGCTCAGACCGGTTGTATCGGCATCCTGAGTGGCGTTGCCGCTATTCCGCTGGGTCTCATGATGGCCTGGGTGCTGATTGAAGTGATCAATCGCCGCGCTTTTGGTTGGGAAATCGACTTCACGGTGCCGCCCGCCGTATTGATCTGGGCATTACTGCTGGCAATAGGTGCGGCCTTGCTAGCGGGAATCTACCCTGCCTGGGCAGCGGCGCACACCCGGCCGGCGCTGGCGATGCGGGATGAGTAAATGTGTCAGAAAGTTGATTAGAAAAATACTTTATCTAATTGTTTTTAAGATAATTGTTATTTCTCTTTCTGCTTGTGAAGCTCCTGAACAGGGTATGGATGAGAGTGTTGAAGAACTGCGAGGCGGCTCCCGACTGGCTGCGCTTCTGGGTGGCGAGTCGTCGGATGAATTTCCTCGCGTGATCGAGCCACTGGATTTCGAATTTCCGCGCGACCACGGTCCACACGCCGACTATCGCAACGAATGGTGGTATGTCACCGGCAATCTCGATGGTCCGCAGCGTCAGCGGTTCGGATTTGAGCTGACCTTTTTTCGATTCTCGCTGGCGCCCGAAAATGACAGCGAATTCGATTCTGCATGGCAAACAAACCAGGTTTACATTGCGCATTTCGCGATTACCGACGTAACGGGCAAAAAATTTCACGTGGCGCAGCGCTATGCAAGAGGGAGCGCCGGTCTCGCAGGCGCTCGGGCGAATCCGTTCAAGGTCTGGCTGGACGAATGGTCGATCTCGGCGGTTGAACCACCAGCTGACACTGTGCGCTGGAAACTGCATGCTGCTGATGCGGACTTCTCTTTGGAGCTTGAGCTTGCCGCGCTGAAACAGCCCGTCCTTAACGGGCTTGACGGTTTATCACAGAAATCAGAGGAGACTGGAAACGCCTCCTACTACTACTCTCTAACACGCTTGCAGAGCCATGGGAATTTGCGTATCGGAGACCAGCAATATCCAGTTACGGGTCTATCGTGGCTGGACAGGGAATGGGGTAGCAGCGCGCTTTCTTCCGGTCAACGCGGGTGGGACTGGTTCGCGATGCAGTTATCGGACGGCAGCGAGCTCATGTTCTATAACATTCGTCGCAACGATAACTCTGCAGACAGTCATTCGGCGGGCACCTGGATAGATCCGGACGGGACCGCCAGTTATTTGCGCCAGGACGAAGTTTCGATCGTCGTTACCGATCGCTGGGACAGTCCGCGCGGTGGCACCTACCCGGCAGGCTGGATCATCGGCGTTCCTGGGCGCGATATATCGCTGCGGGTTCGGCCGGTTCTGGACGATCAGGAGTTGGCGACCACCGTGCGATACTGGGAAGGCGCGGTTGATGTCGACGGCAGGCGAGGCGAACAGGATCTCACAGGGCGGGGTTACGTCGAACTGACGGGCTACGCCGCCGAGTGACCTGGGCGTCGGTGGCTGTCGCTAGGAAGACTTTCGAAAACGGCTAAATAGCCCGCCGGATTTCTTTTTTTCCTTTTCCTCTGCAGCCGCTTCAGCGTCCATTCTCGCAATATCAACGGCTTTGAGCGTTTGCGTGATTGAGGTGTCAATCTGGTCTTCAATCGATTCGGGCTGCGCTTCGTCAGTTTCTTTCGCTGGCTTCGGCGGAGCACTTTCCCCCAGCTCAACATTCTCTACCGCCATTTTCGCGACGTTGTTTTTCATCTTGTTGAGAATATCGATGCGCATTGCAACCGATTCATTGAGCGGTACCTCACCCCCATCAGACATTGTCGGTTGTTTGGGCGGCTGGGGTTTCGGCGTGGCAACGGTGGCTGCAGGTTTTTCTTCGGCGGCCGGTTTTTCCTCGACGACCGCCTGCGATGATGTCTCTTCAAGTGACAGCTCTGTAACGTCGTTTTCTATTGATTCGTTGGCAGCCCCTGGCATTTCGGTATCGTCGAGCTTCACCGGCGACTGTTTGTCCATTTCTTCAAGCGTACCGGCTGCGGCCTCAGGAGGGTTCGCGACGACGTCTGCGGCTATCTGGTCAAACGCCTCGGATCCAAACAAGGTTTCGGCCATCGCATCGCTGAAATCTTCCAATGAATTGGCCGTGCCTATTTCGGCTGCAAATTTGTCTACGTCGGTCTTTTTCGGCTGTTCGTCCGAAATTGATTTCTCGAGCGTGATTTCGGGTATTTCGGATGCTGCAGGTGTATCAATGGCGGGTTCGGTGACTGCGTCAGGTGGTCGCGGCGCGTCAACGGTGCCATGCTTCGCAGATTCGAGCGCATCCTCGAGCGCGCCGATGTCCTGTCTCGGTCTTTCCCGGATTGCGGAAACCGCCAGGTCAGTGACCGTCACATCGCCGCTATTTCCGTTCGGGGGCAGTGCGGCATGGCCCTCAGTAACGGATTGATCCTCTCCTTCGAGAGCGAGCGCTTCCAGGTCTGGTAGCGGATCGAGGCGCTCGAAAATTCCAGTAGGGCTGTCCTCGGGAATCTCGACTTCGATCTCGTCAGCAGGTGGTATGTTCGCCTCTGCGGATTCCTGCTGTTCAAGCGCGTACGCCTTTTCCAGTTCGGCTGCCATGGCAGCTTCTTCATCAATCTGCTGCGGCGTCGCACTTTCGACGGCCGCATTGTCGTTCTGTTCAAGCGCGTAGGCCATTTCCAGTTCAGCCGCCATTGCAGCTTCTACATCAGCTTGTGCCGTTGTGGCTGAATCGGATTCCGCCACGGGCTGCGGCGCGACTTCTGCCGATACTTCTGCCGTTACTTCAGGTGTCGGGGCAACCTGATTTTCGAGCGCATAGGCCGCTTCAAGTTCGGCCGCAAGAGCTGCTTCCTCATCCACTTGCGTGGGTGAATCGGGGGTAGTCGCCGTGATGGCTGGCGACTGTCGGGTTTCATCCTCGACGGGTGGTTGCTCAGCTGCTGCAGGCGCCTCCGCAGCAGCTGTTACAGCGTCAGATTCTTTCGCGATTTCAACCCGCATTGAATTCGACAGCGTCGGCAAATCCAAATTGGAATCCGAAGTATCAGCAGTCGCAGCAGTGGCTTCATCAGGATCGTCGATGGTCTCGATCGTGGTTGTATCGCCGCTATCAGAGTCATTTTCCTCAACAACGATGATGGGTTCGATATCTGTCAACGTCGATGCGTGATCCGCAGGCTCGGCAAGTTGCCGCAACTCGGGTTGCGTATCATTGATCAGATCAGAGATTGGTTCTTTTTCGGCTTCCGGAGTAATTGTTAACGGGGCGCTTGCAACAGTAGGCGAAACGGCACCGCCCTGATCTGGCACGACTGAATCCGGTTCTCTGCTAACGTTTGCGCTGACATCGTCGGCAATTGGTTCTTTGGCAGTTGGTTCGTCGAGTATGGGTTCGTGGGGCTCAGGCACGGCGGCCTTTGGTGTGTCCGACAGAGATTCGTCCGGAGTCTCCGGTTTTTCAGGATATCTGCCGGACTCGACGACGATGTCATGTCCGATCTCGGGTTTGGAAACGGGCACGGCCGCTGCAGCTGTGGAATTTGCTGCTGGTGCCTTCTGGACGGTTGTCGATTTGTGGTCAGCGCCTGCACCACCGAGTGGGCTACTATCGCGTTCTGGCTGCATCACAGTGTTCGCCTCAAGCCCCGCGGGAGCGGCGTCAGTCGACACAGGTGGCGCTGTAAATTCTGCCGAGTAGCCGAACGTGCTCTCGGCAATACTTGCCATGAGTGCAGGCGTCACTCTGGTCAGTTTATCTTCTGTCGCGGCATTCAATGCCTCTTCGCAAAGTGTATTGATGAGGCGGGGAATGCCGTCCGAACAGCCCAGCAGGATGTCTGCGACGCCTTCGTCGAAGATTGCCTCGTACTCGCTGCCCGCTTGCCTTAGGCAGTGCTTCAGATAGCCCTGCATTTCGGGGCCATTAAGCGGCGCAATTTCAATACGCTGTCGCACTCGTTGTTGCAGCCGGACAAGGTCCGGTTTGGAAAGCAATTCATCCAGATTCGGTTGCCCCATCAAGATCAGGTTTGCGCTTGAGGTTGCGCCGGAGTCTGCCGCCGTCAGAGCCTCAAGTTCTACGAGTGCATCGACTCCGATTCGCTGCGCATCCTCGACAACGATGGCAACCTGAAGGCCGGTAGCTGCACGTTCGTGCAGGTAGCGGCGAAAAGCACCGATTTGCCGAATCATACCTTTCGTCCTGCGGCTAATTCCGAAACCGGACAACAACAGTGCAAACAGGTCCTCAGGTTCCATGCGCATTCGACCAACTGCCGCGACCAGTCGCCCGGGATGAATCAGCTCAAGTCCCTTGTTGACGAAAGTAGTCTTGCCAACGCCAACCGGGCCCGTGACGGTAACCACCGCGTCCTGAGCGCCGAGTCCCTGGTGCAGTGTTTTAATCTGCTCAGATTGTCGCGGACTCATGAATACCGCTGCACCGTCCGCGGTCGCGTCGAACGGTTTCGAATTCAGGCCAAAATGCTCTCGATACATGGCAACCCTGCTGTGTCTGTGCGGTCTCGCATCATTTGCGGAGCCGAACACGCAGTTTGCAAGCAGAGCCGTGGTTTTTCAGGGAGTTATGTCACAAAAAGACAGGTTGACCAGCCCGAATCTGGTTCTTTCCTGCTATTCCGCTGCCGCTTTCCTGAGATGGTAGTCAAAAGCGTTGCCATGCATGCGTGCGTGCATCCACAGCACCAGCATTCCCTCGACATGGCGGGCATTTTGCACGGGCCCCAGATCGATGGGTTCCAGCCCCATTCCCGCAACAATTACTGCGACTTTTGCCTTTGCTGCCGCACTGTTACCTACCAAGGGTATGGTCAGTGGACCGCCCGAGGAATCCGGGTCGACCATGTGGCGCCAATTCAACGTGTTAAACGCTTTTACGACGTGGGCGCCCGGCGCAGCGGCCTGAATTGCTTCGGCGTTAGACATCTCGGTTGCAAGACGTGGCACATCGTCGCGAATGTAGTTATTGGTCGGGTCAATAATGATCTTGTCGGTGAGGTCTCCCAGGTCCGCGGCAATTGATGCGGCCAATCGCCCCGGTACTGCCAGTACGACAATATCGGCGTCTGCGATCGCCGCAGATTGCGTCGTCGCCGAGGCGTTTTGACCGGTGCGTGCCACGAGCGCCCGCACGTCACTCCGGTCGGGATTCCGGGACCCGTACACGATCTCATGGCCCTGTGCCGCAAACTCGGGACCCAGTGCACCGGCAACGTTTCCGGTGCCGATAACTGCAATTCGATCGGCGAACGCCGTACCGGAAAAAGCGATGAACGTTACCGCTAATATTGTAACGAATTTTGTATGCAGCATGAGCGTCTCCTGGTTCGAAAGTTTGTTGCCGAACTCTGACGATAAGGGTAGCGAGAGTCAGGCTACCGCCAAGCCAATTTCTGAATAACGGCAAGTCCGTGACGTAAAAAAACGCGACTATTCAAGAATACGCGGATTCAGATCTTTGTCCAAAGGCAATCGCGGACGATTGACGTCGTTACTATCAACACAGTCTCAAGAAAGTTTACTGACGAGTTCGCTGAACGCGTTTGGATCAGTTACGGCGACGTAAAGCAATCCACTGAAAGCGCCACAGAGATGTGCATCGTGATTGATTCTCCCACGTTGCTGCGCGGACGCCCAGTAAGAATAGGCGACGTAGCCTACTGCAAACAGCGCCGCCGGAATCGGGAACGGAAACGGCAATATCACCAATGTGGTCGTGGGAAAGTAAACGATATAAGCGAACAATACGGCCGATATCGCGCCGGAGGCCCCGAGCGAGGCATATTCAGGATTATTTCTATGTTTCCGATACGTACAGGCGTGGCTCAGCAGGAGCCCGACCGTATACAGGACGATAAAGCTTGTAGTGCCAATGAAACGTTCCAGCGGAAAGGCGAAAAACCAGAAAGTGACCATATTGAAAATCAGGTGCGACATGTCTGCGTGGACAAATCCGCTCGTAACGATCGTGTCGTAGTGCTTCGAGCGCAAGAACCAGTACGGTCGGAAGAGACATCGTTCAACGACTTTCGGTCTGGCATAGAGGCCAAGCAGGCTTAGCAAAAGCGTGATGGCGAAAATCACGGTTGCGCCATTCGGGCCGATCAGATTCATTCGCTACTTCCCATCATCGAGTTGCACCAGTTTGCCATCATTATGCCGGACCACGTGACCTGTCGATTTGAACAGTCTTTATCGGAGTGAAACCTCGTGATAGCGTCGGCCAATGACGACCTGGATTGTTCTCTTACGCGGTATCAATGTCGGTGGTCGAAATATTGTGCCCATGAAGACCCTGGTTGGCCTGCTCCAGGGAATTGGCTGCTCGCAAATCAAGACCTATATCCAGAGCGGCAATGTCGTACTGCGTTCGCCACAGAAAAGTTCTGCAATCCTGAAGAAAGAAATTCAGGACTCGATAGAGTCGGAGTTTTCGTTCAGGCCGACGGTAATGGTGCTGTCTGCAAGCCAGCTGGCTGCAGCGACGGAGACAAATCCGTTCCCGGAAGGCACCGTGGATCCGGCTACACTGCACTTTTTCTTCCTGTCTGATATACCCGTTGGCTATGACGAATCTGTATTACAAGACATGAGTGCTGCAAAGGAGCGTTTTCAGCTTGTTGAATCGGTTTTCTACCTGCTTGCCCCTAACGGGATTGGTCGATCCAAGCTTGCCGCAAATGTTGAGAAGAAACTCGGTGTAGCAACGACGGCGAGGAACTTTCGGACGGTCGACAAGCTTGTACAGTTAGCTGCAGAGGTATCCGGTACCTGACACTGAATTGTGGCGGGAAAAAACGCCGACTGCTTTTAGTAACGGTCGGCGCTCAGTGTGCCCGAGACGATTCTGGTGCTAGAAACGGAACTCGAAGCCGACCGACGCCATCCAGACGCTGTCTGCTTCATCGATGTCGTACCAGTCAACCTCTGCTCGAATGCCAAACGCTTCGTTCGTATTCCAGCCCGCGCCGAATCCCAGCGCAAGATCGGTGCCGTCGTCAGTATCAACAAGTAAGCCGTCGATGATCGAATCTGCTTCCCAGGCGACAACGCCGGCCTTGGCAAACAGGTTTACAGAGTCAGATAGTGGCAGGTTGCCGACGCCATAAATGTTCCAGCCGGAAGCATCGATTTCTCCGGGCAAGCCTGCGACGATATCTTCGGGTGAGCCGAAGTCGATATAACCACCCTCGATTGCAAGATTATTGTTGAAGGTATAGTTCGCGAAGAACTTGTAGCCCGTATCATTTGCGTCAAATTGAAAACCGGGCTCGTCGTCTTCTATGTTGACGTAACCGATTGATGCACCAAGCGAAAGGCGTTCATCCGCGTGGACGCTCGTTGTGCAAAGAATAGCGAGACCAAGAAGTGCAACTGTGAAAATTTTCATGATTAGAATACCTTTGCGAAATTGGAATCACGCCAGGAAAATCCCGGCAGAATGCAAAGATAATCGTTTCTTTCTTAACGCTTGCTGAATAGCAGCTTATGCAAAAAAGGAATGTGTTCAGATTGATTTGATCATCGGGAGAAACCCGGGCAGTTTCTCGACGTCGCCCAACCAGCGCAAGATGGCGGGGTAGGGTTCCATGTCAATTTCCCCCTCGTTGGCAACGCGCAAATAGCTGTACATCGCAATATCGGCGATCGTGACGTGCTCAGCGGCGAGCCAGGTTTTTGCTTCCAGTTCGGTTTGCATCCAGGTCAACAGCCGATCTGTCCACATGCTCGCATCGTCGTAATAGTAGTCGCGATCGAACAGTTTGATCGCCCTGGCTATGACTGGGCCGCGAAACAATTCTCCCGATGCGGTGGAAAGCCAACGCTGTATTTTTGCGGCGCCGGCTGGATCCTCCGGAAGCCAATTCTCGTCACCGTATTTCTTGGCTAGGTAAACCAGTGCGGCAGTGGAATCAGTAATGACATCATTGCCGTCTACCAGTGTCGGAACCTGTCCAAGCGGGCTAAGTTTGAGATAGTCGGGCGTCTTGTGCTCACCTTTCCGCATGTCGACGTCAATGGTCTGGTATTCGATGCCGAGTAACGCGAGAAAAAGTCGTACGCGGTGGGAGTGGCCGGAAACCGAGGTGTCGTAAAGTGTAATGCTCATCGCGACATCATAGCAGGGGCAACAGATCTAGGTAACGCCGACCCGGCTTTCTGCACTGCTGCCCGACATCCGGTAGCATTGACGGGATGCCATCTATGAAAGCCAGCACACTTCGAATTGGTCGCCGTTACCGATCGAACCGTCTCGCCGAAAATTATGACGCCGTTGTCATTGGGTCCGGAATGGGTGGGCTGACAACAGCCGCGTTGTTGAGTGAGCTTGGGTGGAGAGTTTGCGTTCTTGAGCAACACTATACGGCCGGGGGATATACGCACTCCTACGAAAGAAATGGCTACGAATGGGATGTCGGCGTCCACTATATTGGTGATGTTGGCGCACCGACCCGAACACGTCGTATGTTCGACTTCCTCACCAATGGCAAGCTCAAATGGGCAGCCATGGACGACGAATATGATCGTTTCTACGTAGGCGACAAAGTATTTAATGCCCGCGCGGGAAAGCAGGAGTTCAGAGATAACCTGGTGCGCCAGTTTCCCGAAGAGACGGCTGCGATTGACGGGTATATGCGGCTGCTCGGCCAGGTCGGTGGCGCGCTGTCGATGCTTGGCATGGGACGGGTTCTGAAGCCTTGGCAGCGCTCGCTGGCTGCACCGTTCCTGAAATGGAAAATGCCGGAGGTCATGCTGCGCAATACCTACGAGGTATTGAGTGAGCTGACCGACAATCAGGACCTGATCGCGACGATATGCGGTCAGTGGGGTGATATGGGATTACCCCCGAAGCAATCGGCTTTTGTCGTGCATTCAATGATCGCCAGGCACTACCTTTACGGTGGCTACTATCCGATCGGCGGTAGCTGGAAGATCGCCGATCATATTATTCCAACGATTCAAAAGTCAGGCGGCGAGGTCTTCACTTACGCGCAGGTAGCAGAAATTCTCGTTGACGACGGTGAGGTGACTGGCGTCAGAATGTCGGACGGGCACCGTATTAACTGTGCCCGTGTAATTTCGTCAGCCGGCGTCAACAATACGTTCAACGAACTCATGAACGATCGCGAAATGCGGCGCTGTGGATATGACAGGAAGATGGACAACGTCAGGCCGAGCCTGGGTCACCTGGGCGTTTACATTGGATTGCAGGAAACGGCAGACGATCTCAATCTGCCGAAAACCAATTTCTGGATTTATCCGCACAATGATTTCGATGCGGCGGTAGATGAATTTTTGAACGATGACTCAGCAGAGTTCCCGGTGGTCTATATTTCCTTTCCGTCTGCAAAGGACCCCGACTACCTGAAGCGCCACCCGGGAACAGCGACGATCGAGATAGTTGTACCCGCTCCCTATGCCTGGTTTGAGAAGTGGAAGGGCAGTACCTGGGGCAAGCGCGGCGATGATTACGAAGAGTTCAAACAGAAACTCCTGGATCGCATCATGCCGCATTTGTACAGCAAACTGCCGCAGCTCGAAGGCAAGATCGACTACTGCGAGCTTTCAACCCCATTGTCGACTGAATGGTTCAGCGGGTATCAGCATGGCGAGTTGTACGGGCTTGACCATACTACCGAGCGGCTGCAACAGGACTGGTTGACGCCGAAAACCGAGATAGACGGTTTATGGCTGACGGGGCAGGACATTCTTACTTGCGGTGTTACGGGCGCAATGATGTCAGGGGTTTTGACAACCACGGCGATGGTTGGCATGCGGAAAATGTCACCGTTGATGAAGAAGATCTATGGATAGGGCGCGCCGTCGAGAGACCGGTCGCCGTGTAATGTCTAAATCAATCGGGTGAATCCCTGTACCAGCGCCTCAAGCGGATCCCTGATGGCGTCAGCGACATCCGTTTCATTCAGTTGATCAGAAAGTGCCCGAAGAAACTGCTTGGTATTGTGCAGTTCGGCCATTCCCTCCGGACTCAGGAAAGCGTCGGACCATTTCTCCATGGTCGCAGGCACTGCAAAGGCCTCTATCCACACAGCAGCATCCTGAACCTCAAGTAACTGCCGCTGGAACAGAGCGCTGACTACGCGCGCCATGCGGTCACTTTCATTGAATGTATATGAGGCCTGCGATGTAGAGACCTTGCTCCGTAAGGCGGTAAGTGCCGCCATACCCTGGGCCGGTGTCGTCTCAGGATGTAGCGCGAAGCGCCACAGCAGGTCGCTCAGGTGTGCGACAGGGTGAACCCATCCGATGTCCGCAACCAATCCGCGAAAATCATCTTCGCGCTGCAGCGCCTCGATGGCATCACTCAGCAGGTGCTGGCGTTGTTCCGGCGACATGAAAGCCCGGTTGGCATCAGCTCGCATGAGCTCTGCGAGAATCAGGGCGGAGAATGATCGAGCCAGGGACGAGTCATTGCCCGGCTGCCGAACAAGGCTGCTGAGCTGGCCAAGCAATTGTTCCTTGGTGGCATCCGACAATCGATCGTTGCGTAACCATTCGACGTACAGTTCATACGCAATTTGATCGCGCAATTCCGGATCGGGCGACCCTAGGCAGGGAGTCAGCTCCAGGGCCAGGTCATCGACTGACGAATCATGCGACTCTGTTGCCTTTCGGATTGGTCGCCAGTAACTGAGCGCTGTGCTCGTATCGAGGCAATCAATGCCGGCAGCGGCGGCGGCAGACCAGGTCGCTTGCAAAGCGATTGCCGCCAGCGAGAGGAGCACGGCCCTGCCTAAATACGGGATACTTTTGATGGTAGGTATCATTGCCTGCCTCAATTATGGTGGCGTTCGACCTGCGACGCATATCTATGCGACCCGTAGCGGCGGGAATCATTCCCGCAGATTCTGTCGTCAACAGCTTTCGCAGTCTCGGTCCCAGTACGTTGTGCCCTGAAAATAGTCTGCAAGAAAATCGATGAATGCGCGTACGCGATAGCTCAGGTGACGCGTCGGTGGATAGACTGCATATGCTGTTGTTTCAGGCCAGCTGACGTCAGGCAGTATCTGTGTCAGGGTGCCATCCCGTAATAATTTGTGTGCGATAAAAGTTGGTTGCATGACGATGCCAAGTCCGTTGGCGGCGAACTTGCTAAGCATGTCGCCATTGTTGGCGGCCAGGGTGGCGTGTATTTCTACCAGCTGTTGCTGGCCGTCCTCGTCAATCCAACTCCAGTGGTTTGAATCGACAAGATTACTGTAGTTGAGGCAACGATGTTCCGCGAGATCTGCCGGCGTTTCGGGAATGCCGTTTGCCTCCAGGTAATCGGGGCTCGCCGCGGCGACGATCCGCGATTTGAACAAGCGGCGTGCAATCAGCGATGAATCTGTCAATCGTCCTATTCGCACCGCGACGTCGATATCTTCCTGAATCAGGTCAACGTAACGGTCGCTCAGGTCGAGATTGAACTCTACCCGGGGATGCAGGCACGCGAATTCGTTGATTGGCGCAGTCATATGCATGAGGCCGAACGACAGCGGCAGGGCAATTTTCAGACGACCTCGCAGTTCGCCTTGTTCCTGGGCAACGGCCGACTCCGCCTCGTCCAGATCCGCCAGCAATCGCGCTGAGCGTTCGTAGAAGCTGCGACCGGTTTCTGTCAGATTCAGCGTGCGGGTCGTCCGCTTGAGCAATTGGGCGCCCAACCGTTCCTCGAGCGCCGACACGCGGCGACTGACGGCTGATTTGTTCGCTTTTAGCCTATCTGCGGCCGCTGTGAAACTGCCTGTTTCCACAACGGCAGTGAATGCCTGCATATCCTCGAATTTATCCATATTGTTGTTATACACGCAACAAACAGATACGAAAAGGTCTGTTTATTATCCAAAATGCAACATAGATAATGCCCAGCACAGTTTTGGCAATAGCCGGCGGTGCCGGTTGGACGGAGAACAAGGTCATGGCAATTAAGCAAGATGAACGGCTACAGGTGTTGCGAATCGATTCGAGCGGTCAACTAGCGGGATCGAGTACGCGTGCCCTGCTGGATGAACTGATAGCTGCACTCCAGGACCGTTACCGCAACGTTACAGTGCGGAATCGGGATCTCGCGAGAGGTATTTCGCACGTTGACGACGACTGGATCGCTGCGAATCTGACGCCCGCCGGGGAACGTTCTCCGGCGCAGGCAGCGAAACTCGCGTTTTCGGATACGCTGGTAGACGAGTTACGGAGTGCCGACGTGATTGTTGTTGGTGTGCCCGTCTACAATTTTGGCATTCCTGCCGCATTGAAGGCCTGGGTCGACATGGTTGCCCGCGCCCGTTTGACGTTTCGATATTCCGAACAGGGCCCGGTCGGATTATTGCAGGGCAAGAAGGTGTATCTCGTCGTGGCGAGTGGCGGCGTCGCAGTCGACAGTGATAGCGACTTCGCGACCCCCTACATGCGCCACGCATTGCGATTCCTGGGTATCGAGGACATCGAGGTGATTGCTGCCGATCAACAGATTAAGCGCGGTCATGATGCAATGAACAGCGCGCGGACACGGATTGCCGATATCGTCCAGTGCGCTGCATCAAGCATCGCCGGACCCCGTGTTGCATAGTCGAGCAAAGGAGCATACAGATGATAGAAGTAAGGCGTTCCGACGATCGCGGTGCAGTCGACATGGGTTGGCTCAAAGCGAGACACAGTTTTTCGTTTGGCGATTATTACGATCCTGAGCACATGGGTTTCGGCAATCTGAGGGTGATCAACGAAGATCGCATCGAGCCGGCAAAGGGATTCGGCACGCATGGGCACAAGGACATGGAAATTGTCACCTATATGATTGACGGGGCACTGGAGCACAAGGACAGTATGGGCAATGGTTCTGTGATCAGAACGGGCGAAGTGCAACGCATGTCGGCGGGAACCGGCGTAATGCATAGTGAGTTTAATCATTCGGGAGATGAACGGGCACACCTGCTGCAGATTTGGATTTTACCGGAGCGTTCCGCCATCTCACCGGGATGGGAGGAGAAGCTGTTTTCAAAAGACGACAAGCACAATCGTCTGCGGCTGATTGCATCACGAGATGCTCGCGACGGTTCGCTGCAAATTCATCAGTCGCTGGATCTGTTCGCGACCGTGCTTGACGAAGGCAAGGTACTAACTCATAGGTTGACAGACAGCCATCAGGGCTGGGTTCAGGTGGTGAGCGGCCGACTGGACGTCAATGGTACTTCGCTCGAGGAGGGCGATGGTGCCGCTATCGGGAATGTAAATGAACTGCAGATGAGTGCCGTGTCTAACGCTGAGTTCCTGCTGTTCGATATGGCCTGACTAACCGTCGGCGAGCGAGATCCGGGCGCCGGGCTCGTTCGCGGTGATAGCAGGCTGTGGGAGGACAGCTGCAGTTCGACGTGCCCGATACGCATCGCCACTGGTTTGCCACTTTACGGACCCAATGCGGAGATATACTCGGGGCACGCACCGGAGAGGCCAGCATG
The DNA here is from genome assembly GCA_051007895.1 of Woeseiaceae bacterium. Lineage (GTDB taxonomy): Bacteria > Pseudomonadota > Gammaproteobacteria > Steroidobacterales > Woeseiaceae > SZUA-117. The sequence goes on along the minus strand of JBPCYD010000002.1, from coordinate 2,220 downwards.
ACTGACGCACCTGAATTGCCCCGCAAGCTAATGCTCCTGATCGCCGCCGTTCAGGGAATCGCGCTGCTTTTTTTGTATGACGCCATGGAGTCCGGGACGTGGCCAAGCGCGTCACCGTTGTGGAATTTTCCAATGTGGCTTATTGCCATTGCGGTTCCCGTGCTATTGCTCCTGTCACTGGAGGAGGGCAAGGAGCTTCGTGCTGCGAGATTGATCGGCGTATTTGCCGTGATTCTCATTGCATTGGGTGTCTATACCGGATGGCAGGCGACGCCCTACGATGAATTTCCGGTCTACAATTTGACGTGGGTGTTCGCCTTGAGTTTAGGGCTAGGCTGCTTCAAGGCACTAATGTACCTGCAGCAACGCGTTGCCGAAAAACCGATGTCCTACGAGGTGCTGTTCACCTACTCCTGGCGCAATGCGCTAACCATTGCACTGTCTCTGGTTCTTACTTTCGTGTTCTGGTTGATCCTGATGCTTTGGGCACAATTATTTCGTGCGATCGAGGTGGATTTTTTCTATGACCTGTTTCGCGAAGACTGGTTCCTGTTTCCGGTATTGAGTGTTGCGCATGGCGTGGGCGTGATCATCTTTCGCAATTTGACTCGCGTCATTGACAGCATTACGCGGCTGTTCGAAGGCTTAATCAAGATACTTTTACCGCTGGCCGTCATCGTTGCGGTGGTTTTTCTCGGTGCGCTTCCTGTCGTCGGCCTCGACGCATTGTGGTCAACCGGTCGCGGCACGTCGCTGCTACTCTGGCTTCTTGCGGTGATTTTATTCTTCACCAATGCGGTCTACCAGGATGGCCGGGGTGAGCGACCGTATCCGGTGATCATGCATCGGATCGTTTACGTTGCCCTGCTGACCATGCCCCTGTTATCGATACTGAGTTTCTACGGTCTGTATCTACGCCTTGAGGAATACGGATGGACGGTCATTCGTGGCTGGGCTTTTATCACGTGGCTGGTGTTGACGCTCTTCGTTGTCGGCTATTCAGTCGGCATCGTTCGAAAACGAGACGACTGGACGACCGACCTGGCAAAAGTAAACACGGGCATGGGGCTGGTTGTACTATTCCTGATGATGGTCGTGAACAGCCCGGTCCTCGACCTGCGCAAGCTCTCACTGAATAGCCAGGTGGGTAGAGTGGAGTCCGGACGGCTTGAACTGGCGGATTTCGATTTTTGGTATGCGCGTCAGTCTCTGGCACGACCCGGTTATCTTTTCGTGGAACGAAAAATTGCTGAGCTAGGGGACAGCGACCCCGACCTGGTCGATAAAATGAACAACCCGGTTCCGTCGTATCGCGCACAAGCGCTGCAGACGACTGAAAATTTATGGGCCAACATGAGGTACCGCCCGGAGCGTTTTGAAGTGCCCGAATCGGTCCGTGAGAAAATTGACAGCTATGGTGCTAGCTATCCGCCACAGGTAGAAACTGTTTTGATTCGAGCTGATCTGGATAATGACGGTGTGGACGAGTATTTGCATCTGCTGGCGAATGAAAACTACTTTCAGAACGGGCAGCTTTACTATACGGCTGATGATCAGTGGAAGAACATTACGATTAGCATATTTCCGAACAGCGGTAACGTCAGTGACACGCTTGCGAATGCCGATGTTGAGATCGTCCGGCAACGATTTGGCAACGTCAGGCTGGGTAATTTCTTGTTACGGCCTTTGGAGGAAGAATAGCTGAGCGCTTTCGATCGCAGCAAACAGGACACCAACTCGCCCGGCGACATATAATCCCCGCTACCTAATCACCTGACGGAGCTTGCCAAATGCCTGTTCGATCTATTCTCCCCCTTATTCTTGCTTTTTTTGCTACCGGTGTATTTGCACAGGCGCCTGCGACAGGGCCTCACGTCGACAGTGGTGGACCGGCATTCGAAGTCGTTGACAGGGACGTGCCGCTTCGGAAAAACCACAAGTACCGCGTCGTATTTGAAGCAACCGAATACCCGGGTGAGGCAACGGATGCCAATCGCGAGTTTACGCTTGTCGCGCGTTTTCTGAATATGCATGGCAAGAATGGCGTGCCGCTCGAGGATATAGATATTGCAGTTGTTATCCATGGACGAACTCTGATGGCAGCGTTGAATGACGAAGCCTATGAGAAAATAAACGGCATCAAAAATCCGAATCTGCAGCTCCTGACGGATCTCGCAGATGCCGGTGTCAAATTTTACGCTTGTGGCCAGTCCTTAGGGT
>JBPCYD010000001.1:0-11603 GCA_051007895.1 Woeseiaceae bacterium | reverse complement strand
GACTAGGAGATTTTTCCATGCAGGTATCGCGCCGATCGCTAATTCGCAATATGGGGCTCGGTATAGCCGGGGCGAGTGTTGCGTCACGGGCCCTGGCCAACATCGAAGGCGAGCTAGAGTCAGAGTCACTTTTTGTCAAAGACCGCGTACATCCGGAACCCGCTCCGTTGGGTTATGACCGCTTGCCCTTGTCCTGGTACAAGTCCGCAACACAAGCGCTCAAAGATCGCCTCAGGCCCGAAGGTGTCGATGCAATATTGTTGCAGCGTGATGTCAATGCTGTCTACTTCAGTGGCAGTTTTCGCGGAAGCGGGGAACGCACCACATGGCTCTTGTTTCGCATGGATGAAGACGACACCGCGTATTGGTTTTCGCCTGGCATTGACAGGGATCTGATTACATCGTGGTGGTGTACAGAAAACGAATACTATTTTTGCTATCCGCACGCAGAGCATAGTTTTCCCAACAAAGGCAGTGTCAAGACCGGGCCCGCAGTTGACCTGTTTGGCTGGATGCTCCAGGGCTTGCGTAAACACGACCTGGCCGGGAAAACAATCGGCATCGACATTACGCTGTCTCCCGCCCAGGAAGCAGCTGCCAGGAAAAGTCTGCCGGGCGCGAAGTTCGTTAATATCAGCGAACACTGCCTGCATATGCAAGTCCGCAAGACACCGGAAGAGATTGCGCTTTGCCAGCGCGCCTATCGGTATTTCGACAAGATTCATGCGTTTTCTCGCGACTATATTCTCGAGCACGGCACCAGCACCACGGATTTTGAAATTGGTGAGGCGCTACGGACTTACGGGATCAATCTCTTAATGAACGATATCGTGCGCGATGGCAAGCCACACAGCGCAGTCGGTATTCTGGTTACTTCGGAGTACGTTCGGGCGGGAATAGCGACCGGCTATCCACATCCGAACCAGTTTTTCCACTCGCCCGTTGAGAAGGGTCAATCTGTATACGTAAATACCGACATCAAAATCGGTGGTTGCGGCGGAGAAGGATATCGAAATTACTTAATCGCTCCGTGGACGCAACATCAGGACAAACTCTGGCAAGTTGTTGCAGAAACCGTGGATATTATGGTTGAGGAGACGAAACCCGGAGCACTGTGTCAGGACGTCGCGCGCGCCGTTCATGATCACCAGGTCAAGCAGGGGATGCAGAACTATATTTATCATCGTCCCGGTCATGGAACTGGTCAGAACTTCACCGGCCATCAGGCGCCATATCTGGCACTCGGTGACGAGAGCGTTATTGAGGAGGGAATGATGTTTAGTGTTGAGCCTGGGCTGATGGATCCATCACAAGGTGTTGGCATAAACCCGAGTGATAACTTGCTGGTGACAGAGGAGGGCAGTGTGCTGATGAGCCGGATACCGTTCTCAAAAGAGTGGAGTTATCTCACGCTAAAGTAGATGGCGATAAACATTGGCGATGACAAATCAAGTTTTTGTAGATACGTGATGCCAGTTCACGAAGATAGTTGTCGAATAAGTTGTTGCCTCTTATCGTCAGCCGCTGTCTGTTAAGGAGTATTCGGACGTGCGACTCGCATTTTTCTTACTCGTCTTGCCAACGCTGATCCTTCCGCCGGCGCCAGTGTTTTCGCAGGAACTCGATCATTCATTATTAACGACTGTAAATTACCGAAATCTCGGCCCGTATCGAACGGGCGCCTGGGTAGCGGATTTCGCCGTGCCGGAAAACGGTCGGGAACACGCCTACACTTTTTATGTCGCAATGCGAAGCGGTGGTGTGTGGAAAACCTCTAACAACGGCACGACGTTCACGCCGGTGTTCGACGGCAATGGGGTGCAGGCAATCGGCGATGTCACAGTAGCGCCATCGGATAATGACATTGTCTGGGTTGGCACTGGAGATAACGCGAACGCACGCAGCTCTCATTCCGGGACTGGCGTATTCAAGTCGGTCGATGGTGGTCAAAGCTGGCGTCACATGGGCTTGAGCGACTCGCACCACATTGCGCGCATTGTTATTCATCCGTCCAATCCCGACATCGTCTACATTGCTGTCATAGGTCACCTGTTCTCGGCCAATGAGGAACGCGGTATTTTTCGCTCACGCGACGGCGGTGAATCCTGGGAAAAGGTTCTGTACATAAGTGACAGCGTAGGTGCAGTAGACATTGTTCTCGACCGAAATAATCCGGACGTGCTCTACGCGGCGTCTTATGACATGAAACGACGTCCCTGGCTTTTCGAAGCAGGGGGTCCTGAGTCGGCAATCTTCAAGAGTATCGATGGCGGTAATAGTTGGAGCAAACTCGGCAGTGGACTGCCAGAAGGTGTGATTGGCCGGATTGGTCTGGATATATACCGCGGCGATTCAAACGTCATTTACGCAGTCTTTGAAAACTTAAATCTGCGTGAGCCAACGAAGGAAGAACGCGAGGCAGACCGGGAGGAAAGTAAGAAGCCACAACAACGACCCTACGGTGGCGAGGTGTATCGCAGTGACGATGCCGGGGCTAGCTGGCAAAAGGTCAATCGCCCTGAAGTTAATGTCGGCGGCAAGGCGCCATATTCGTTCAACCAGATTTTCGTGGACCCAAACGATGACGAGAAGATATTTGTAACCTCTGAAGCCCTTGCGAATTCGGTGGACGGTGGCGCTACCTGGCAGGATATCGACTGGCCCGCCGAAAACCTTTTCGCCAATAATTTCGGCGACGTCAGGACATTCTGGATCGACCCGCAGGATTCCGACCGAATGCTGTTTGGCAGCGATGGGGGTGTTTACATTAGCTACGACGGCGGCAAGACGTCAGATCACCTTTATAACTTACCGACTGGTGAGGTGTATGCCGTCGGCGTTGATATGACGGATCCCTATAATATTTACGCTGGTCTGCAGGATCATGAGTCCTGGAAGGGACCGGTCAACAGCTGGTCTGGCGCGGTCACCCTCGAGGACTGGGTGGTGGTTGGACTGTGGGACGGTATGTATAACCAGGTTGATCCGACCGATAGTCGCCGAGTTTATACAACGGCACAGTTTGGCGGTCATCGGCGGGTCGATCAACAGAACGGTACACGACAGGACATTCAACCCGCGGCGGCAGAGGGCGATAATCCAATGCGATTTCCATGGACACCGGCAATCCAGATATCGCCACATGATACTAATGTGCTCTATGCAGGTTCATCGATGCTTTTGCGATCGCCGGATCGTGGCAAAACATGGCAGGAGATCAGTCCAGATCTCACGCATCAGACGATGCAATCGGATGGCGGCAATTGCGCCGATGCCGGTGGCGCACAGGGCTGGATAAATTTTTGTACGATTACGAGCCACGATGAATCGATGCTGCAGCCAGGGTTGATTTGGGCTGGCACGGATGACGGCCGAGTACATGTTACGGAGGACGCCGGACAAAACTGGCGCGAAGTCACCGGGAACCTGCTGCTTGCCGGCGCACCGGAGGAATTCTGGGTTTCACGGGTACGTGCATCGAAACATGCGTCCGGCGTTGCATACGTTACCAAGAATGGTTTCCGCTTCGATCGCTTCGAACCGCACGTTTACAGGACTACGGACTTCGGCAAGAGCTGGACTTTAATTGCTGCAGATCTGCCGCAGAGTCCGGTGAATGTCATATTCGAAGATGGCAGAAATCCACAACTCTTGTATTTGGGTAATGACCGGGGCGTCTACGCGAGCATCGACCGAGGCGCCAACTGGACGTCGCTACGGACAAACATGCCCGTCGTCCCGGTCAAAGACCTGGTTGTGCATCCACGCGAAAATGATCTGATTGTCGGTACATACGGTCGTGGACTCTATGTCGCCGATATTTCAGTACTTCAGGAGCTCTCGTCAGATCTTTTGGAAAAGAACCTGCATTTATTCGATATCGAGAGTCGCGTCATTCGTCGTTCCGAACGCAAGGAGTGGGGTGCCTATCATATGTCCGGGGATCGGCATCTTGCGACCGAGAATGAGCCGGCCGGACTGACTATCAACTACTATCTGAAGGAATCGTTTGAACAAAAGACGCGCATCGCAATCCATGACGCGACAGGGAATGAGGTTGCAACCTTGGAGGGGGGGAGCGATGCGGGCGTGAACCAACTGCAATGGGACACGGCGGAGTTTGAAGATGTACGTCCCGGAATCTACAGGATTACAGTGTCGGCAGGAGATTTCCAACACCAGAAGTTCGCGCGACTATTGCCACCGAGGGCATTCTCTATCGGCCAAATTGGTGACGATCTAAGTGAAGATGGACCGAGATGAGGTCAGCCTTCAAACATTGATTGCGGTCGGCCGATCTTTCCTGGATCTGACCAGCTACTGTATTACGGAGGGACTATGTCAATCGATAGACGGCAAATTCTGAAGACCGCCACTGCGACGCTATTCGCAGCGGGACTCTATTCCGAGCGCAGTCAATCGGCACTTGCGCAGAGCACTTTCAGGCCAGTCGCCGATGATCCCGATGACCTGGTGTTCGCGGAGGCGCGCAAACGCTTTCTGTTTCCGACCGATATCACCTATGGAAATACCGGCACGTTGGGCGCGTGCCCTCGTGATGTCATGGATGCCTATCTGCATGGACTAAATGAACTCGAACAGGAACTGCCGGACTGGCCATATTTCGAGGCGGATGGGGAACCACTGACCGGCTATCAGCAAATGGGCAGTGCTCGCGACCGCATAGGCGCATTCGTCAATGCCGACGGTCAGGATATTGCGCTTATGCAAAACGCGACGATGGGTATGAGCTGCATCGCCAACGGTATCGATCTTGAGCCTGGAGACGAGGTGATTACCACTGATCAGGAACATAGTGGCGGTGTTGGCAGTTGGCGACTGCGTGCCGCGCGCAGTGGGATCGTGGTTAAGGAGCTACCCCTGGATAGTGCACTAGATGGCGGCCCCCGGGCTGTGATTGATTTATTCCAACGTGCAATTACGCCGAAGACCAGGGTGTTGATGGTCAGCCAGATTACGTCCGCTTTCGGTATTGTGCTGCCGGCCGCTGAATTGTGCTCGCTTGCCGCTGAGCACGGCATTCTTTCGGTCATCGACGGTGCGCAGGCGCTCGGGCAGATTCCCGTCGATCTGCAGCAGCTCGGTTGCGATGCTTACGTGGCAAGTCCACACAAATGGTTGCTCGCGCCAAAAGGTACCGGCTTCCTATACTTGCGGCGCGGCGTACCGCAGCGTATCTGGGGCACGTTGGCAGGATCCCACTATGATGATTGGGAGTCAGGTGCTTTTCGATTCATGCAATTTGGCACTGGCAGCGTTCCCATTGTAACCGGCCTTCTGGCCGCATTCGATTTCATAGATTCTATCGGCCTGCAGCGAATCGTGCGTTGGGACCATATGCTGAACGCGCGGTTGCGTGATGGCCTTGAGTCCATACCTCAGGTAAGGATGACTTCGCCGGCAGATCGCCGCTTTGCCGCCGCAATTACGACCTTCAGGGTGGAGGGACTGAGTGCGCGCGACCTGCAAAAAGCGTTGTGGCAAAAGAAGATTCGTGTCCGCGCGCAAAATGATCGCAACGGCGTGCGTTTTTGCACGCATCTGTATGTTTCACCCGACGATATCGATCGTGCGCTGGATGTCATTTCTTCTGTGGTCTGAATTGTTAGCTCAGGCAGTAGTCGATTGCATCAACGCGATTCAGCAAAAAGCGACATGATGCTGGATCGTTTTTTGCAGGCACTTGAAAGTCTAGTTATTCAGCAATTTGGGCCACGTGTCGCTCAGGCGATAACCCTCCGGCCACGGATCTTGCGGATCCAGCGTTAGTTGAGATCTGCCGGTAACCCAGGCGCGACCGGATATTGATGGACGAATAGCCGCAGCATCGCCGACGGTGACTTCTTCCTCAATACATCCAAGAAACTCCGAGTCGATAATCGAACGGGCAAGTAAAGTGTCACCGAGACTCGCTTGTCCTTTCGCATGCATTACAGCCAGTCGAGCCGATAACCCGGTGCCCGTTGGCGAACGGTCCACCTTGCCCGGACGTACCACCACTGCGTTTTTGCCAATTAGTTGACCTGCCTCCTCAAAAACAGGCAGCGCAAACTGGCAAAACGAAATACGGGAAATGTCGGGGCTGCCGGGATGCCGAAATCCAAGCTGCTCGTTTGCAGCCGCTGTGATTTTTATACCGGCGGTGCATATGTCACGCGCTTCATCGGGTGTAATCTCAAATCCTGCGCTCACTGAGTCGACGATGACGAATGTATCTCCACCATAGGCCGTGTCTACTGTCAGGGATCCAATACCCTCGACTTCCAGAGTTGCGTCGAGTCGATCAGCGAAAGACGGCACATTTTTTACGGTAATTCGCTGCGCCTTGCCGTTACTACATTGTGCTGAGACATCAACCAGTCCACCCGGTGCTTCGAGGATAAATCGGGTTTCCGGTTCATGCATGGGCACTATTCCAGTCTCCAGCAATACCGTCGAAACACAGATCGAATTCGAGCCGGACATTGGCGGCGTGTCCTCCGGTTCCATGACGATCCAGCCTGTGGCCGCTATGGGATCTTTCGCCGGCACCAGCAGATTCACGTGCCGAAACACGCCGCCGCGCGGTTCGTTCAGCACGAAATTACGCAGTGACTGATCATTGGCAATCCATTTGGCCTGGTCCCAGATGGTCTCTCCTGGCGGTGGTTCGACGCCACCAACGATGACGTCTCCAACTTCTCCCTCGGCATGGCAGCCGACGATTTCAACAACGCTATCCAATCCTACGGTCATTCTGGTCTCCACGTTGAATGCCTAGTCTGAACCCAGGGCAAAAGGGTCATCGATCGAGTGGCTTGGATTTGTAAACCACCTGGGTCCCTGTTCGGTCATATAGAAATGATCCTCGAGACGAACACCAAATTCACCATACAGGCAGAGCATTGGCTCATTGCTGAAGCACATTCCTACGTCGAGAATCGTGTCTTCACTACGAACAAGGTATGGCCACTCGTGAACGTCCAGGCCAATGCCGTGCCCGGTACGATGTGGCAAACCGGGGACAGCATAGTCCGGTCCATAGCCCAGAGACTCCAAATATTCTCTTGCGGCAATATCAACGTCACCGCATCTGACGCCGACCCTGGCAGCTGCAAATGCAGTCGCCTGAGCGGCTTTCTCGTCGTTCCAGATTTTGCGATGTCGTTCGCCAGGTTCGCCGAAAATATACGTGCGTGTTATGTCCGAGTGGTAGCTATGCACAAGACAACCAGTATCGATGAGTACAACGTCGCCATTTTCCAGAACCTGTGGGTCCGGTACGCCATGCGGGTAGGCGGTCGCTTCGCCGAACTGTACGGCACAAAATGTCGATCCATCGGGCGAACCGATAGCCTGGTGTGCCTGGTCAATAAAGGAAACGACCTCGGTCGTTAGAATGCCCGGCCTGAGGATTCGGGCGGCGCTTTTGTGAACCTCCAGCGTCATGTCCATAGCCGTCTGCATCAGCCGAATTTCGGCGCCTGATTTTCGCGATCGACAACCGGCGGTGATCGGTCTTGCATCGACAAACTGCTGATTGTTGGCCACTTGCGATATCTCGCCGAAATGGTGGAAAGGGGTCGCTTCATCGATTCCGACTTTGCCACGGGACAGCCCAAGCGATTTCAGAACAGATGTGAATAGTGCGAAGGGCGATTCGTGTTCTTGCCAGCAATTTATGTTGCCATCTAACAGCATGTACTGAGAAAAGGTCTCTTTCTCAAATGCCGGCACAATGTAGTTAATGGCGCCGGTCGAGGTAATGATGGCGCCAACCATGCGCTCTGACGGATACCACCTGGTGCCTGTGAAGTAGTACAGATTACTGCCCGCACTAAGGTAAATGGCGTCAAATTCAAGTGAATTCATGAGCATGCGTGCTTTGCCGAGGCGACGCTCGAAATCACTGCGCGGCAAGGGATCCGTTGTTACGCTGATTGCAGACAGGCGACTAAGTTCGGCCTCCAGCGTGGATCCGCCAACACCAATTGACATCATTCAGCTCCTCGTTCGGAAAGTTGAATTCATAATCATATATAATATATTACTGAAATCCAGTACATCATCTGTGGTTGGTGGCACCCTTTTGACCAAGAAGCTTAATCAGTCGGTGCGCGTAATTGACTCTCATACTGGCGGTGAGCCAACACGCGTTGTTATCAGTGGCGGACCCGAGCTGGGTTCAGGCACCATGAACGAACAACTTGCGGTCTTCCGTGAAAAGTACGACTGGTTTCGCTCATCAGTTGTCAACGAGCCACGTGGTTCGGACGTATTGGTAGGCGCGCTGTTGTGCGAGCCGCTACATTCAGAGCATGTTGCCGGAACCATCTATTTTAACAACGTCGGCTACCTGGGGATGTGCGGCCACGGTTCCATCGGCCTCGCAGTGACGTTGGCTCACCTCGGTCGATTGCAGGTCGGTGAGCATTGCCTGGAAACGCCGGCAGGTGATGTCGTGTTGACCCTGCACGACCCGAACAAAGTCAGCGTCAGCAATGTCTCAAGCCATCGTTATCGAAGCGACGTCAAATTGCATGTGCCAGAGATTGGTGAGGTTTGCGGAGACATCGCCTGGGGTGGCAACTGGTTTTACCTGGTCTCGGATCATGGTCAATCCCTGGACTACGAGAATGTTGATGCGCTGACAGACTATGCCTGGACAATACGCAGAGAACTCGACGCACAGGGTGTCCGCGGACCCAACGGAGAACTTGTCGATCATGTCGAACTATTCGGTCCACCCTCCGACATTTCGAAAGCGGATAGCCGAAATTTCGTGCTATGCCCGGGGAAAGCGTATGACCGGTCACCCTGCGGCACAGGCACGAGCGCAAAAATTGCTTGCCTGATTGAAGATGAAAAGCTCGCAGCCGGAAAGGTCTGGCGGCAGGAGAGCATTACCGGGAGCGTTTTTGAAGCGTACGCAGTAACTAAGAATCAACAAATTCACCCTGTAGTAACAGGGACAGCATTTATCACGGGAGAATCTTCGCTGGTGTTTGATCCGGACGATCCCTTTCGTTATGGGCTTGGCCCGGGATCAAATACAGCATAGACCTTGTCGGGGAATGGCATGGCGGTTAATGCCAACGAATAGGCAGTACAAATGATCCAAAGCGAGCGAGCGTCAATGGATTTTACCGGCAAAGTTGCTGTTGTCACTGGTGGAGCATCAGGCATGGGCGCGGCGACGGCTCGCGAATTGTCCAGTCGCGGCGCCAATGTCGTCATTGTCGATCGCAATCCCGAACTTGCCAAAGAAGTTGCGAAAGATATTGACGCCATGTCCCCTGTCATCGGAGACGTCAGTGAATCCGCATTTTGTGACAACGCGATCCGAATTGCGGTAGATACCCACTCGCGACTTGATGTGCTGATTAATTGTGCCGGCATCATCGTTCGTGCCGATGCAATGGATACGACCGATGAGGACTGGCAGAGAATATTGAGTGTCAACATAAGCGGAGTCTTCTATATGTCCCGCGCAGCTGTTCGACAGATGCAGGCACATCGGCGCGGCGCGATTGTCAATTTTGGCTCCATTTGGGGCGATGTAGGCGCAGCCGGCGTTGTGGCCTATTGCGCAACAAAAGGCGCAGTGCATCAAATAACGCGTGCGATGGCACTCGACCACGTCGGCGACAGCATCAGGATTAATGCCGTATCTCCTGGCGAGGTAAATACACCGATGCTTGCCTACGGTCGGCCATCACCGCCATCTGCGGAAGATTTACAAGATCTCGCCAACGAAACAATTCCCATGCGGCGTTTGGCCGAACCGGTTGAAGTCGCCAAAGTTGCGGTATTCCTCGCATCTGATGAGGCTAGTTACATGACTGGCGCTGTAATCCCGGTGGACGCCGGGTATACCGCACGATGAGGACGTCGATTGGTTTGTAGCACGAATGTTCAGATAATTGTGTGAGGTAAAAAGTAATGGAATATCGGATGCTGGGACGGAGTGGCGTCAAAGTCTCGCCGCTTGCCCTCGGCACAGACAATTTCGTCAACCCGACTCCGGAAAAGGACGTGGCTCGTATACTGGATGTGGCGCTCGAAGCGGGTATCAATCTCATCGATACCAGCGACAGTTACGCCTCTGGTGAGTGTGAGTCAGTCATCGGACGTTATTTTGTCAAGAATCGTCGCCGCGATGACGTCATCATCTCGACGAAAGTTCACTATCCAACGGGCCCAGGGCCCAACGACCGGGGCAATTCCCGCTTGCACCTTATGCGCGCTTGTGAAGATTCGCTGCAACGATTGAAAACCGGGCATATCGATCTTTACCAATTACATCGCCCGTCGCCCGACATTGCGATTGATGAAACGCTTGGGGCACTGACTGATCTTGTCAGGCAAGGAAAGGTTCGCTATATCGGATGCTCAACTCATCCCGCGTGGAAGGTTATGGAAGCGTTGATGGTCAGTGAGTTAAAAGGCTATGCACGGTTCGTGTCCGAGCAGCCCCCTTATAACCTGCTTGACCGCCGCATAGAAAATGAACTTGTTCCAATGTGCCAAGCGCAGGGTCTTGGCATCATCCCCTGGTCGCCAATGGCCATGGGTATTCTCGCGGGTCGATACGCCGTTGCTGAAGACTATCCAACGGAATCCCGTGCAGCACTGCGAGGGGGCATTTACGCCGAACGTGTTGCGCCGCGCGGAATCGAATTTGGCAATAGATTCGTAGAGCTCGCCAAAGGACATGACGTGTCAGCGGCCCAACTCGCCATTTTATGGAATAAAGATCAACCAGGAATCACTGCACCGTTGGTTGGCCCTCGGTCGGTGGAACAACTGGAGCATCTGTTGCCAGTAATTGAGATGTCATTGAATGATGAACTCCGCGCTGCCTGTGATGAACTGGTTCCGCCAGGATCTGCCGTCGCAAATTTTCACAATTCCGCACCCTGGATGAAAATGAAGATCACATAATATACTGCACCAAATGAGTCATAGAGTATTACCCGGACAATAAACACAATACGGTGCAAAACGGAGGAAGACATGGCAATTCGATTCGCCCGACCCATCGGTGTTTTTTGTATTTTTCTGTGTGTGGCTTGCACTAAGTCACCGACGCCGGAAGATGCGGCGGCAGAATTAACAAAGTCGAATGATCCAGCGGCAGAATTAACAACGTCGAATGATCCAGCAGCTCAAGAACTACAACAGCTGTTTACTGACGAATGGAACGGTCGATTGGCGAGAAATCCATTGCTCGCAAGCCGCATGGGAAACTCTGATTACGACGATCGACTACCTGATATGTCGCCCGAGGCGCAACGGAAAATACTTGCTGAGGATCTGGGTTACCTGACAAGGCTGGATGCGATCGACAGATCGACTCTGACTCAGGATGATCAAACAAATTACGATCTCTTCAGGTTCATCGTTCGACACCGAACGACTCTGGCTGAATATCAGCAGTACAAAATGCCTATCCTCAGTGACTCCGGTTTTCACATGGGTATTCAGCGCATGTACGAGTCTATGGCATTCAAAACCGTTGAGGATTACGAGAACTACCTGTCCCGCTTGCGTGCGCTCGATCTCTTCTTCGATCAGAATATTGGCAACATGCGTGATGGAAT